>CAWVYV010000170.1:0-2621 GCA_963934475.1 uncultured Alphaproteobacteria bacterium
GCTTTTAAGTCTGGTTGTCAATTAGATATTGATGCTTCTATCAGCTATTACGGGGTGGGTATTGAAAAAGCTCTTGAAAATAAAGCTATGATAAGAAAGCCTATGATGCTCCATATAGGTGAGCAAGACAGTTTAGTTAACCTGGAAACACAAAAGACGCTAGAAACCGAATTTAAAGACAACTCTTTTGTAACGATTAAAAAATACCCTGGAGCTGATCATGGTTTTGCAAGAACTGGTGGAGCTAATTATGATAAAGCTGCCGCGGAAATTAGTGACATGAGAACATTGTCATTGCTTAAAAACCTTTAATATACAATTAGGAGATACAATATGATTACAAATGCAATAAGGATTCATAAACAAGGTGGGCCTGAAGAAATGAAATGGGAAGAGACGGAGCTTCCAAAAATACAGGAGGGCGATGTCTTAATTAAACATACTGCTATAGGTCTTAACTATATAGACACTTATCATAGGTCTGGTTTATATCCTATGCCCGTTCCATTAACGCTGGGCATTGAGGGTGCAGGAGTTGTTGAAGAAATTGGAGAAAATGTTAAAGACCTCAAATTGGGAGATAGAGTTGCTTATGCATCTCCGCCAACAGGCAGTTATGCCGAGAGAAAAGTAATGCCAGCTGATCGTCTTGTAAAAATACCCGATAATATATCGGATGAGATTGCTGCTGCAATTATGTTAAAAGGTATGACAGTAGAATATTTAGTAAGAAGGACGTATAATGTCAAAGCCGGGCAGACGGTGCTCTTTCATGCCGCTGCTGGTGGCGTAGGTTTGATAGCCTGTCAGTGGCTTAAAGCTATAGGGGCGACTGTAATAGGTACAGTTGGCTCTGAAGAAAAAGCGGCGCTCGCTAAAAATAATGGCTGTGACCATACAATACTCTATAGAGAAGAAGATTTTGTTACAAAGGTGAAAGAAATCACTAATGGTGAGGGGGTTCCAGTAGTTTATGATGGCATAGGTAAAGACACTGCCATTCAAGGTTTGGACTGCTTGTCTCCTTTAGGCTTAATGGTCATATTTGGAAATGCCTCCGGAAATGCTCCACCGATAGATACAGGTTTATTGGCAGCTAAGGGGAGTCTTTTTCTTACTAGGCCTACTCTCATGACCTATAATGCTAAAAGGGAGGACCTGGTAGAAAGTGCTCAACAACTTTTTAATATGATTGGTAGCGGAAAAATAAACATAAGTATCAATGCGCGATATGATTTAAAAGATGCTGCGCAAGCTCACAAAGATTTAGAAAGCAGGAAGACAACTGGGTCTACATTACTTATACCTTAAGAAAAATTGTGTGTTACGAAATAGGGGGCTAATTATGCCTCCTATGCTTTCTTTTTTTATAGGCGTTTCTTTTAAGGGTTATATTAAGACTCATTAATGTTCCGCTAATTGCTAAAAATATTACGCCTAAACTTGATATAGAAAATATTATCATAACAATCTTTCCAAAAAACCTTCCGTTATGAATATCGGTTATAAACCTTAATAAATGAACTCCTGGCCCCTGTATAAAATTTAAGTAAGTGTCTGCTGATTCTTTGTCGGCATTAATCAATAATAATTCTTCTAGGGGTTTCTGACGAGCTCCTATCGGTATAAATTTGTTCTTTTCATCTAAATAAAAAATAGTATTTTGTTCATCCATAAAATTGATTTCTTTTTTACTATTAAGATAGATTCCTTGCATAACAAAGGGGAGGTTAATTTTTTTTATAATTTTGGGTTCATATTCATCATTTTTTACAAGTAACAAGTGTTTATCAGAGCTAATAAAAATATATTTTTTATCTTTTGCAATACTTAGTATAAATTCTAGGCCTGTATCTATTACAGAGTCATCAATTATTACTTTTTTTGAAACAACTCCTATATTATCGTAAAGCTTGTGAAGCTTAACATCTGTTGTTTTTTTCATATTATATAAAGATAAAATATAATTACTTGATAGATAAGTTTCTTGTAATTTGAAAGTTGAAGGGTACATAAGAATTATACCTGTGATAGATAAATGAATAACTATTAAAGCTACACTTAGTCCAATGATTTTATGAAATTTTTTCAACACCTATAAAAAATTATAGACATTTTATATCAGGAACGAGCTCATTCATAGCTAGAGCTAGACTAGTCATTATTCTCATACTGCTCACAGACATTGTTGCGCCTGATATACCGTCTATGCTTTTATCTAATTTAAACTTCTTTTCCATGCCTATACCTTTAAACTGGTCTCTAAAGCTAGGATATTTAATTTCCCACCCGTGTGACTCACGGTATACTAATACATGAACAGAGACAACCTTACAATCCTCAATGATAAAGCCCGCTGTAATAGGCTTAACTTTTCCTATACGGTTTAAAATCCAGGCTGTTCTATTTCCTTCTATCCAATACCTCATAAGTACTTTTTTGTACTTATTACCCATAATTTTTTGCGCTGCTGTTTTTACTTCGTCTTTAAATCTAAGCTTACCTTTTAATGCCTCTTTATTGCCGAAAGCTACCTCTATAAACTGCTCCTTGCTCAAAAGTCCGTCATCTGAGGAGGACGGATAGGAAAAGACAACAAAAAAAAGGGATAAAACAGTTAA
>CAWVYV010000171.1:0-2595 GCA_963934475.1 uncultured Alphaproteobacteria bacterium
GCAACAATTTCTATAAAATAGTTATTATAAAACTTATAAAATATTATTATGGGATAAACTTATGAACTATAAAACTATATCTGAAAAAATTCATAATTCTGTTCAAACCATTAGTCTAAATAGGCCAGATAGATTAAATGCATGGACAGAAGAAATGGCAGTTGAAATAAAAAAATCCATGCATAATGCATCTAATAACGCAGAAGTTAAAGTTATTGTACTAACAGGAACAGGAAGAGGTTTTTGTGCAGGAGCTGATATGGAAGCGTTAAACAATATAGATGCAGATAAACGTGCTGCAAAAAATAAAACATCTCCATATGATGGGTTTAATACTAAATGGCCATTAGACTTTCAAAGAGCACAAACTTGGTTTCCTAGTGTGCCCAAACCTATAATAGCTGCAATAAATGGCCCAGCAGCAGGTCTTGGATTAATACTTTCTATGTGGTGTGACATAAGGTTTGCTTCTAAATCTGCAATATTTTCCACAGCCTTTAGTAAAAGAGGATTAATTGCTGAACATGGTATGAGCTGGTTATTGCCAAGATTAGTAGGAATAGGACATGCTATGGATATGACTCTTACAGCAAGAAAAATAAGCGCTGATGAAGCTGAAAAAATTGGTTTTGTTAATAAAACATTTTCTGATGAAACCTTTTTACAAGAAGTTTATAAATATGCAGAATCTCTAGCCAATGAAGTATCTCCAAGATCTATGAAAATTATGAAAAAACAACTTTGGCAAAGCTTGCTACAAGGTCTAGATGAAGCTGTTTCAATAGCAGATAATGATATGGTGGATAGCTTCTCGAGCGAAGACTTTAAAGAAGGGGTATCACATTTTATAGAAAAAAGAGCACCTAATTTTACTGGAAAATAATTTTAAATATGGAGTTAAATCTATGAAAGATTTAAAGAATAAAGTTGTTTTAATTACAGGAGCAAGTACTGGTATAGGTGCTGCAACGGCTTTAGCATTTGCTAAAGAAGGTTCAAAAGTATTAGTTAATTATAATAGTTCTGAGTCTAAAGCCAACCAAGTAGTAACAGCCATAAAAGAACTAGGTGGTGACGCAATTGCTCTTCAAGGTGATGCAAGTAAAGAATCTGATATGCAAAAATTAATAGATTCTACTGTATCAGAGTTTGGAGAATTAAATATAATAATTAATAATGCAGGAGGTATGATTGAGAGAGCAAAAATTGAAGAGATCAATGAAGATTTATTTAATGCTGTTTTTAATTTAAATTGTAAATCTGTGATGCTGGGAACAAAATTAGCTACCAATAGTTTCCGTAAACAAAAAAAAGGTGGATGCATTATAAATACATCCTCTATAGCTGCAAGAATAGGTGGAAGTATGGGAGCTGTTTTTTATTCTTCATCAAAAGCATGGGTTAGTACTTTTACTAGAGGAATGGCTAGAGAATTACTCGGAGATAATATTCGTGTAAATGCAGTAGCACCAGGTATAATAGATACACCATTTCATGAACAGTTCTCTCCTCCTAATATATTACAAGGAATGATTAATTCTGTTCCTATGGGAAGAATGGGAACATCAGAAGAGTTAGCTGGTACTTATTTATTTTTATCCTCTGAAGAATTAAGTTCGTATATAACGGGTCAAGTGATAGAAGTAAATGGTGGCCAATTAATGCCTTAAATATTTAATTAGGATTATAACATGTCATTAAAAATCAGTGTAATTTATGGCTCTACCAGAGATGGTAGACAAGGAATAAAATTTGCAAAATATATAAAAAATGAACTTACTAATAGGGGTAATAAGGCAATACTTATTGACCCAATGAACATTAATATAGAAACATTAACAAAAAGATATATAGATTATGAAAAAGGTTTAGCACCCAGTTCATTAGAGGAGATGCATCAAGAATTAAATTCTTCAGATGCCTTTGTTATAGTAAGTGCAGAATATAATCATTTTATGCCTCCTGCTCTTGTAAACGTATTAAATCATTTTCATTCTGAATATCAGAGAAAGCCTTCGGCTATTACAACTTACTCAGTTTCACCTTTTGGTGGAGTTAGAGTTTCTTCACCTTTAAGAGCTTTTCTTACTCAGCTTGGTATGCCTCCAATTCCTGCTATGATACATGCTCCATTTGTTAATAAAAATTTTAATGAAGATGGAGAAAGGGTTTCTGCAGATAAAGTAGAGCGAAATAAAGAATTTATTAAATTCTCTGAAGAGTTAGAATGGTATGCAAATGCTTTAAAGGTTGCAAGAAATCTAACATGATGAAAGTTATAAGCTACTTAACTATATTTATAGTATATTTCCATATAAATGCTGCATTATCTAGCGATAATTTACCTAAAACTATGGTCTGGTCAAGTTATGAAATAGGCGCTTCAGGCTACTCAGAAGCATCGGCTGTAGCAGAAGGAATGATGAAAAAATATAACATAAGAGTTAGGCTTCAGCCTTCTGGAACATCTATAGGTCGACTTCTTTCATTAAAAAGAAAAAGAGTAAGCGTTGGCTTTTTAGGAAGTGAGGCTTATTTTGCAAGTGAAGGTATTTATGATTTTGCATCTAAAAAATGGGGTCCGCAAGATATAAG
>CAWVYV010000172.1:0-2594 GCA_963934475.1 uncultured Alphaproteobacteria bacterium
AAATATTTCCTTTAAATTACTATAATACTTTATTAAGATACTAATTTAAATTATTAAATAAATATGGACAATATTACTTTGCAAAATTTACCTCTTAAAGGAATAAAAGTTATTGATGCTGCAAGTTTTATTGCAGCACCTTTAGTAAGCGCTCTTATGTCAGACTATGGAGCTGAGGTTATTAAAATTGAACACCTTACAGGTGATACTTATAGAGAAGCTGTTATTGGAGGTCATGTTTGGCCTGAAAGTGAAATGGACTGGGCCTTTATTTTAGAAAACAGAAATAAAAGAAGCCTATCCATTGATTTAAAAACAGAATATGGCCAAGCAATTTTAAAAAAATTAATTAATGAATCTGATGTCTTTATTACTAATTTACCAGGTAAGCCTAGAGAAACATTAGGATTAACTTCAGAGATAATAAGAGGAATTAATCCAAAAATTATATATGCTTCCTTAACTGGATATGGTGAACTTGGACCTGATTCAAAAAGAACAGCTTTAGATTCTACCGCTTATTTTGCAAGGTCAGGTCTAATGGAATGGGCAAAAACAGATCAAAAAACTGGAATACCCCCCTTCCCAATACCTGGCGGAGGTGACCATCCAACAGGGTTGTCTCTTTTCACATCAATATTACTTGGTTTAATGAATAGAGAAAAGACAGGATTAGGCACTACAGTTTCTACATCGCTTTTAGCAAATGGTATTTGGTCTAATGCTATGTTAGTACAAGCATTATTAGCTGGGCACAAACCTATAGATACTTTTCATTGGGATACATTAAGTGCAATGAGAAATATTTATTATCTAAAAGATGGAACTTTATTTTTTATGCTTTTAACAAATGAAGAAAAGCATTGGGACTTGTTTCTAAAAAAATTTAGCTTAGAGTATCTGCTTGAGGATACTAAATTTAATACTAAAGATAATCGCCAATTAAACAAGAAGCAGTTAAAGTCTTTGTTACAAGAAAAATTTAACACATTAGTTTATGAAGAAGTAAGAGAAAAACTTATAAGTATAGGCATAGTATTTACTAAAATAGCAAAAACTGAAGATACAATTAATGATCCACAAACTAATTTAAACAATATGTTTATGGATATAAAAGGAGAATTAGTTGAAGACCTTAAAATAGTTTCTCCTCCTTTAAATATTGAGAATGCACCTAGAAGAAAAGCTACAAAAGCTCCAAAATTAGGGGAGCATAATATAGAAATTTTAAAAGAATTAGGTTATACAGAAAAAGAAATTCAAGATTTAAAAACTAATAAAGTTATTTTGTAAGTTTTGATGTTTTATTTTAAATTACTAACTATGCTCACTAAAATATTAATTTATATGGAGATATACTTTGTACTTAACACAAGCACTAAAAAGAGCCGTTCAAATAAATGGTAATAAATTAGCAACTCAAGATAATGAAAGAGTTAGAACATGGTCAGAGTCAGTTAATAGAATAGGTAAACTTGCAGGTGCTATGCAAAAAATAGGTTTTAAGGATAATGACAGATCAGCTATTTTATCTCTAAATAGCGATCGTTATTTTGAAGCTTTGTATGCAGCAGTATGGGCAGGTGGGATTTTTGTGCCTATAAATACTAGATTAGCCCCTCCGGAAATAGAATTTTGGTTAAATGATAGTGAAAGTTCATTACTATTTGTAGATAAAGCCTTTGCAGAAATAGTAGAAAAAAGTAGGTCTGAAGGTAAGATACCGTCAGTCAAAGAGATTATATATATGTCTGATGATAATTGTCCAAATAATATGCACAGCTATGAAAAATTTTTGGAAGAGGGTGATAAAGTTGATGATGCCTTACGATCTTATGATGACATAGCAGGCTTATTTTATACAGGCGGAACTACTGGGAGGTCAAAAGGAGTAATGTTAAGCCATACAAACCTTGTCAGTAATTCCTTAAATACTATTATAGGCCTAAATATACCAAATAATGCAAGATGGGTACATGCTGCACCTATGTTTCATATTGCAGATGTAACTGGAGCAATTGCAATTACACATATTGCTGGTCAACATTATTTTATTCCAGGGTTTACTCCTGAAGCAGTATTAAATAGCATACAAGATTATTCTGTAACTGATACTCTATTGGTGCCTACTATGATTAATATGCTAGTAAACCACCCAGATGTTAAAAAATATGATTTATCTAGCTTAAGACAAATTACATATGGAGCATCTCCAATGCCAGAGTCTGTAATCATGAAAGCTATGGAAGTTATTCCTAAGTGCGATTTTGCTCATGCTTATGGAATGACAGAAACTTCTCCACTCCTTACAATAGCCCCACCAGATTGCCATGTATTTGATGGTCCAAAAGCAAATTTGTTTAAATCTACTGGGCTTGCCGTAGCTGGAGTAGAAATTAAAATAATAGATGATGATGATAATGAATTACCTAGGGGTGAAGTAGGCGAAGTAGCTGCTAGAGGACCTAATGTTATGTTAGGGTATTGGAGACAAAAAGAACTAAGTGATAAAGCACTTCGCAATGGTTGGATGCATACAGGAGATGGAGGCTATATGAATGATGAGGGTTATGTTTATATAGTTGATAGAGTAA
>CAWVYV010000173.1:0-2592 GCA_963934475.1 uncultured Alphaproteobacteria bacterium
ATTAAATTTGAATTATTTAGTACATACTAATTATGAAAAATTTTTTATTTATATTTATTTGCTTTTTTATTTTATCTGGATGTGTATCTATTTTTTAAATTAAAAATATCCTGTAAATAATTAAGTTAAAGTATTTTGACTGGTATTCTTATGAGTGGTCAACGCAAATGGATTAAAGTTTGGGCAAGAACAGTAGGTATGCCTATTGGAAATAATGACACAGATGCACCAATTAATCCCCCTATAGAACAAAAAGATGTAAAGCGTGCTCTAGCACTTAGAACTTTTTGGATACTTTTACATATTCTAACATGTTTTTTTATTCTAGCAGGAAATGGAAGGACACTAGGGTTATGGTAGAATAAAATTAATGAAAATATTTAAAATATAATGTTGCTGATAAAATAAGAATTATGAAAAAAAAATATATTTTTTTATTGTTATTTGTTTTAAAAATTTTTTTCTTAGTAAAACTCACTCTAAATATACCTCCTAGGCATAAATATATTGAATATAGACATAAATATCTTAAATATAGTAGGTAAAAAGTCAAGAATGTTTAAAAAATACATGTATTATTGATAAGAAAGGTAAACTATATGCTTAAATTACACCATGCACCTAATTCTAGAGCAGGAAGAATACTATGGCTTTTAGAAGAGTTAAAGCTGCCTTATGAAATAAATAGTATGAAATTCCACCCTTCAGATTTAAAATCAGAGGCTCACAGAGAAAAACATCCATTAGGTAGAATTCCTGTTCTTGAAGACGGTGAAGTTACTATATATGAATCAGGGGCAATTGTTGAGTATATTTTAGCAAGACATGCGCCAGGTAAATTAAAACCTGAAATTAATAGTCCCTTGTTTCCTTTATATTTACAGTGGTTTCATTATTGTGAAGGAATGGTAATGCCTCCTATGAATACTATTGTTGTACATACTATTATATTGCCAGAAGAAAGACGAAACCCTGAAGTTCTTGGGCAAGCTCAAAGGTTATTATCTAAGTCGCTTTTGCCTATTAATAAAAGTTTAGAAAATAAAGAATATCTCATTGGAGAATTCTCTGCTGCGGATATTATGTTAGGTCATGCGCTATATATGTCTAATAAACTAAAATGTGTTAGTGAAGAACAAAATAACATTTTAGCTTATCTATCCAGAATTGAGGCAAGACCTAGCTTTCAAAAAGCAATTAATTATAAATAATAAGGATGCTAAATGATTGAAGAACTAAAAGTCTATGCAGAGAACTTAACCGCAGTATATGAATTAGAGCAAGAGATGGGTCAATATCAATACTTAATTGATATTGGAAATAAAACACCTTCATTTGATGCTGAAGAACAAACTGAAAATAATAAAATGTTTGGGTGTCAAGCTCAAGTATGGATAGTACATAAAAAAGAAAATGATAGATTTTTCTTTAGAGGTGATAGTGATGCAGCAATTGTTAAAGGTTTGGTTTCAATTATAACTAAAGCTATGAGTGGGCATTCTCAGGATGAAATAAAAGATTTAAAACATAGTATAGTTGATCAACTTGGTCTTGGTCCTGGTTTAACAGTTCGAAGACAAGTAGGTATGATGGCAATGATTGATCATATTAAAAAAATTACTGGTGCAAAATAAAATTATGGATCAATTGAACTTTCAATCTGATAACCAATCATCTGCATTTCCTGAAATTATTGATTATTTAAAGGTTATTAATGAAGATTCTTCTCCTGCCTATGGTGCAGATGAAGTAACAAAATTAGCTAATAAAATGTTAACAGATTTATTTGAAACTAATTTAAAGGTAATATTTGTTTCATCGGGAACTGCAGCAAATTCGATAGCACTATCTTCTATATGCCCTCCTTATGGAGGTATATTATGTTCAGATAATGCACATATAGGAGGGGATGAATGTGGCGCTCCTGAGTTTTTTACGGGTGGTGCTAAATTATTAGCTATTCCAACAGCTAATGCTTTAATAACTGAAAAAAACCTTATTACTAAAATGAATAATCATGGTTTGCATGGAATACATGAAGTTTTACCCTCAGTAATAAGTTTAACACAAGCAAGTGAATTAGGAACAATATATACACCTGATGATATTAATAAAGTTTCACATACTGCAAAAAAATATAATCTAAGAACTCACATGGATGGAGCAAGATTCTCAAACGCTTGTGCCTCTTTAAATGTTAAACCAGCAGAATTATCATGGAAAAATGGAATTGACATACTAAGCTTAGGTACGACAAAAAATGGAACTATTTCTTGTGAAGCTATCATAGTTTTTAATCAAGAAATTATTGATGATTTAGAAAGACGCCAAAAAAGAACGGGACATTTATGGTCAAAAAATAAATTTGTGTCTGGTCAAATTATAAAGTGGATAGAAGATGAAAATTGGCTAAAGGCAGCAAGAAAAGCTAATTTATATGCTCAAGATATAATGTTACTATTGAAAAAAATTAACAATGTTACAATTGAATATGATGTTGATGTTAACATGGTGTTTGCTTGTATACCTATAGAAATACAAGATATATTAAGAGAAAATAATGTTATGTTCAATCCTTGGTATGGTAAAAAA
>CAWVYV010000174.1:0-2590 GCA_963934475.1 uncultured Alphaproteobacteria bacterium
TCTATAGTTTTTAATCCAGAAGAAACAGCGGATAACCTTAAAAAAAATGGTGGGTTTATTCCTGGTATAAGACCAGGTCAAAATACAACATTATATATAGATCATGTTTTAACAAGGTTAACTCTAGTAGGAGCTTTGTATTTAAGTTTAGTTTGTATTCTTCCAGAAATTTTAATTGCAAAATATGCGGTGCCTTTTTATTTTGGTGGGACAAGTTTGCTAATTGTTGTAAATGTAACTATGGATACTGTGGCACAGATTCATTCACATTTAATAGCTCAACAGTATGAGGGGTTAATAAAAAAATCAAAGCTTAGAGGCCGAATGTAATGATAATTATACTTTTTGGCCCTCCTGGTTGTGGAAAAGGTACACAAGCAAGTTTAATTGCTAAAAATAATTCATACGCACATCTTTCAACTGGAGATATGCTTAGAGAGGCAGTAAAGGATAAAACAGAGACCGGTATAAAAGCGGCTAAGATAATGGAAGAAGGTAAACTAGTATCAGATGAAATAGTTGTAAACATTATAAAAGATAGAATTTTACATAAAGATTGTGAGCATGGATTCATACTAGACGGTTTTCCTAGAACATTGTCGCAAGCTAAAGAATTAGATAATATGTTATCGCTAAAAAATATGATAGTTGATTTAGTAATAGAATTTGCTGTAAATGATGAGGTTCTAATAAGTAGAATTGAAGGTAGGTATTCTTGTAGTAGTTGTGGAGCGGGATATAACGATATAACTAGGAAACCTGCTAAAGAAGGAATTTGTGATCAATGCAATAGTAGTAATTTTATAAGAAGAAAAGATGATAATAGGGAAACGGCCTCAAAAAGATTAGAAGCTTATAATAAAGAAACATTACCTTTATTACCTTATTATAAGGATAAGAAAGTATTATTTTCTATAAATGGATTAGCAGATATAGGAAGTGTTACTGATGAAATAATGAGTTTAATACAAAAATGAGATAGATATCGTTGACTTGACAGCTAAGATGAATATAATCGCGATCTTTGGTCTTTTTTTTTAAGTGAAATAGGAGGTTTTTTTGGCAAGAATATCAGGAGTAAATGTTCCAACAGGTAAAAGAGTTGAGATAGCTTTAACTTATATATATGGGGTTGGTAAAACAACTGCATCAAAGATAATTGTAGATGCGGGAATTCCTAAGTCTAGAAGAGTAAATGATTTAACCGAAGTGGAGCTAGATACACTTAGGGAATTAACTTCTAAATTAACTGTAGAAGGTGATTTAAGAAGTATTATTTCAATGAATATTAAAAGACTTAGAGATTCTGGTTGCTATCGAGGTATAAGGCACAGAAAAGGTTTACCAGTAAGAGGTCAGAACACAAAAAATAATGCTAGAACTCGTAAAGGCAAGAATATGGCAATTGCTAATAAGAAAACTGCTTAATTTATAAATAGAGGGTATAATGGCTGAAAAAGTAACTAAAAAGAAAAAAGAAAAAAAGAATATTACATCAGGAGTTGCTCATGTAAATTCTACTTTTAATAATACAATTATTACTATTACAGATCACCAAGGCAATACTGTTTCTTGGTCTTCAGCTGGAACCCAAGGTTTTAAAGGCTCTAGAAAATCTACACCATTTGCTGCACAGTTAGCAGCAGAAGATGCTGGTAAAAAAGCACAGGAGCATGGATTAAAGGTACTAGAAGTAAAAGTTAGTGGGCCAGGTGCTGGAAGAGAGTCAGCCTTGAGGGCTTTGCAAACTATAGGTTTCACAGTTACCACAATTAATGATGTAACTCCTATGCCTCATAATGGCTGTAGGCCACCTAAAAGAAGAAGAGTGTAGTATAGTAAATCAATCATAAGAAATTTATATATTTAAATAAATTAAGGAACTTATAGTGTTAGAAAATAATTGGAATGACTTGATCACCCCGTCAAATGTAGTAATTACGTCTAAAGATGGTGATATTAAAGGTACAGTTGTAGCTGAACCAATAGAACGCGGTTATGGACTTACCATAGGAAATTCTTTAAGAAGAGTTCTTTTGTCTTCATTACAAGGAGCTGCAGTAACTGCAATACAAATTGAAAATGTACTTCATGAGTTTTCATCGATACCAGGTGTTAGAGAAGATGTTGTTGATCTTATATTAAATATAAAAAATATTTCTGTTAAATCACATATAGAAGGCACTAGTAAAGTATCTCTAAATGCTAAGGGGCCATGTCAGGTTACTGCTGGAATGATTCAAAGTAGTGCTAACGTTGAAATAAAGAATCCAGATTTAGTGATTTGTAATTTAGATAAAGGTTCAGTATTAAATATTGAATTTGTAATTGATACAGGAAGAGGTTATTCTCCAGCCGCAGAAAATAGGCCAGAAGATGCTCCTATAGGTTTAATTCCTATTGATGCTATTTTTAGTCCGGTTAGAACTGTATCGTATAAAATAGAGAATTCTAGAGTAGGACAAGACACGGATTTTGATAGATTGCTATTAGATATTGAGACAGATGGCACTATTACTCCAGAAGATGCGACAGCACTAGCTGCTAGAATAATGATAGAGCAATTAGGAAATTTTGTAAATTTTGAAGA
>CAWVYV010000175.1:0-2576 GCA_963934475.1 uncultured Alphaproteobacteria bacterium
CGAAAATAGAGCTTTAACCTTAATAGCAGATATGAAGAAGTTTTTCCCAGCGGCAAATATAACTTTTTTTAATGACCCTATAAAAGCACTAATAAATAGTGCATTATTTATTAATTGTTCGAGCTTAGGAATGAAGGGGCAGAAAGAATTAGAATTAGATTTAGTAACTATGAATAAAGAATCTATAGTTTATGATATAGTTTACTCTCCGTTAAAAACAAAACTACTATATAGAGCAAAAGAATTAGGCTTTAAAACAATTGATGGGTTAGGAATGTTGCTAAATCAAGCAGCACCTGCTTTCAAAATGTGGTATCATAAAGAAGTAATAGTAACGGAAGATTTAAGAAACAAAGTAATTGAACATTTAGAAAGAAGCTAATTCATGGTTGTCATTGGTCTTACTGGTTCTATAGCTATGGGGAAAAGTGCAACTTCAAAGATATTTAAGTCCTATGGGGTGCCAGTTTTTAATGCAGACGATTGTGTGCATCAGTTAATAGGGCCAAATGGAAAATTAGTTTCTTTAATAGGGCAGAGGTTTATAGGCACTTTAGAAAAAAATAAAAATTCACAATATATAAATAGAGTCAAATTAGGAAATATAGTTTTTAAAGATAAGAAAAAAAAGAAAGAGCTTGAAAGCATTATCCATCCGCAAGTAAGTATTGAAAGAAAGAAATGGAAAGAGCAAGCACAAAGGCAAAGGTCTAAAGCTATATGTTATGATGTCCCTCTCTTATATGAGACTAAGGGAGAAAAACTTTGTAATTTTGTAGTTGTAGTATCAGCGCCTTTATTCGTTCAAAAGCATAGAGCATTAAATAGGCCTGATATGACAGAAAAAAAATTTAACAATATTTTAAAAAACCAAATTTCAGATAAAGAGAAAAGAAAAAGAGCAGACTTTATAGTTAACTCTGGTCTTGGATATAGGTTTGCCAGGAATCAAGTACATAATATTTTATTGAGGAATATACAATGAGGAGAATTGCATTAGATACAGAAACTACAGGCTTGAACCCATTAGACGGTCACAGAATAGTAGAGATTGGCTGTGTCGAGTTAGACATAAATATACCAACAGGAAAAGAATGGCATACATATTTAAACCCACAAAGGACTATGCCAGAGGCTGCTTTGGCAGTACACGGGCTAGATGACAATTTCTTATCAGATAAACCACTTTTCAAAAACATTTCTTCAGATTTCCTAAACTTCATAAAAGGTGCGGAACTAGTAATTCACAACGCAAGATTTGATATTGGCTTTTTAAATAATGAATTAAAGCTAGCAAATTTACCTATAATAAACATTGATGAATCAATAGACACTGTACAATTGGCAAGACAAACTATACCGGGAGCTGCGGCAAGTTTAGACGCTCTATGTAAAAGGTTTAATATAGACTTATCACAAAGAGGTAAACACGGCGCTTTATTAGATGCACAATTGCTTGCAGAAGTCTACTTGGAATTAACAGGAGGCCGCCAATCTAGCTTAGTTTTAAATCAACCTTCACAAAACGCAAGTGCTTCTATTCAAGGCATAGAAATTATAAATAAGGAATTAGAGGTTTTTTCTGCATTTATAACTAAAGAAGAAGAGACAAAGCACTTAAATATGCTTAAAAGGATTAAAGAACCTCTTTGGCAAAGGTAATTTTATCCTTTACCTCTAAGACTACGCACACTATCTTAAATTTAGAAATGGAAAAAATTAAGTGCAATATTTTGATATAATATTATTTGCTATTATAGCAGGAGTTTTAGGTGTTCGCCTTTATAGAATTTTAGGAGCGGGCACTAAAATAATAATAGATAAAAAAGAAGATGTTACTGAAAAGGTAATAGATATAAAAAAAGATATAAGGAAGTCTTTTAAGCCACAAGAAGTTGAAAATGGTATAGGGCTAGAATATCTAATGACAGTTTACCCTAAATTTGATCACAATGAATTTATTTCTGGGGCAGAAAAAGCTTTTAAAATGATTTTATGCGCAAAATATGAAGCGAAGAAAAAAATTTTAATGCCCTATTTAGAAGACGATGTATATAGGCTGTTTGAAAAATCTATATTAGACAAGGAAGCAAAAGGCTTAACAGTCCATAAGGTTAATATAGAAACAAAAACTACAAATATGAAAGAAATAAAAATTATAGAAAATGTAGTTTATATAAGAGTGGAATTCGATTATAAAGAAGGGTTATTAATAAAAAATAGTGATGGAACTGTTTTTTCTGATAATGTAAGTGCGCCTGATAATTGTAATGTAACATGGACTTTTGCCAGAGCATTAGATTCAGATAGCCCAAACTGGAAACTTTTTGGCGCAAACCAAGTAAAGTAGTTTAATAGCTGAATGATTTTAAATAGAAAATATATTATTTATTTATTATTATTCTCTTTATTTATTATAAGTGCAGCTATATTTTTTTTTATATACAAAGATAAAAAGCTTATAAGCTCTAATGAAATCACTTTAACTAAAGCAATATTTTCTGAACTTCCTGGCTGGGAAGATGTAGAAATTTTTACAGCAAAAAAAGCATTACAAGAAAGTTGTGAAAGAATAC
>CAWVYV010000176.1:0-2537 GCA_963934475.1 uncultured Alphaproteobacteria bacterium
ACTGGGTTTTTGCATTATTTATAATTATCTTATATTCAAGAAAAGGGAAATCTCTTAAAGTAGTATATAAAAGTAAAAACCCATTGTTACAAATTTTAAGAAGCGTAATATTAACTATAGAATTATGTTTTGCTCATTATTGCTTTTATAAAATAGGTTTAATTCAAACTTCTGCAATATTTGCCGTTGGGCCATTAATTGTAACTGTGCTATCAGTTTTTATATTAAAAGAATCTGTAGGTTGGAGAAGATGGACAGCAATTATATTTGGGTTTGTTGGCATTATGATTATTTTGCGACCAGGTATAAATGTTTTTGAACCCTTTTCATTTATTGCATTAGGTTGTGCCTTTCTTTTTGCTCTCTATCAAATATTAACCCGCTTAGCTTCACGTTATGATAATAATGATACAACATTATTTTATACGGCAATTATAGGAGCAATAATTCTTTCCTCTATAGGACCATTTTACTATAAAGAAGTGGTCGCTATAGATTGGTTCTGGATAGCTATAATCTGTATACTAGGAGTATTAGCACATATATGCATGATAAAAGCTCTAGAACTTACTGAGGCGTCCATGCTTCAACCCTATAGCTACCTACATCTAGTATTTGTCTCAATGATAGGCGTAACCATATTTAATGAAGCTTTAGAGGTCCCGGTTATAATAGGGTCAATAATGGTCGTATCTTCTGGGCTATACGCTTTTTGGAGGGAAAACTATAAAAAGTCTAAATAATCTTTAAATAGCTGATTAACTTATTTAATAATTTAAAGGTTCTATTTCAGATATTACTTCTATCTCAATTTTAGAATACCAATCAGAAACATTTTTTATATCCTCACTTGAAAGCATCTGAGCTATAAGGCTCATTTGATGATGTTCCAACTTTCCAGACTTATAAGCCTCTAGTTTTTCTATCAAGTAAAGTTTATTTTGCGCTATTAGATTAGGTACTAATGCAGAGCTCCCTGCTGTTCCCGCTATTCCATCTATACCATGACAAACAGAACAGATACCTTCAGCAACAAGTCTACCTTCTGAGGTTTCCTCTGCCTTACTTAAAGAAGTAATAAAGACTAGATGTAAAAAAAAAAGAATTTTATAAAGTTTTATCATAGATTTAATCAGAAAAATTTAAATTAAAAGAAATAATTAAAAGAAATAATGGGCTAGCATAACTAGCCCATTAAACTTTGTCTAATTAATTAGACGCACGTTCTGCATCACCATAACTTATTCTGTAAACAACACCTGCTTTATCGTCAGATACTAGAATAGATCCGTCAATATATTGTTGTACGTCAACTGGACGTCCAATATATCTACCTTTTTCTGTCATCCAACCTTCAGCAAATGGTACAGTTTTTTTAGCATTACCGTTTTTATCTAAAAAAGTTACCATAATTCTTGCGCCTCTAGCTTTTACTGCATTCCAAGAACCATGTTGTGCACTAAATATTGCATTATCATATTCTTTTGGGAACATATCACCATCGTAGAACATCATACCTAGATCAGCTGCGTGAGCAATCATCTCTACTTGAGGTTTTACATAGATTTTAGCTAAATCAGCACGAACTTCGCCTGAATAGTCAGCAGTTCTTACGTCACCGCCACCATAATAAGGGTGACCATACCACATGCCCATTTTAGGCATTCTATTTAATTCACCTGGAGGAGTTTCATCGCCCATACCGTCTACTTGATTATCAGTGAACCATAAAGAACCATCTTGTTTATTAAAAGCATGACCACCAGAATTTCTTATTCCAGTTGCTACTACTTTACGATCTAATTCTCCTGGGAAACGATTAAAACTAATCATTCCGCCGATACCAACTTCTCTATACATATCAAGTTTATCAGCACCAGTTACATTAAAAGGTTGCCCTAGACTTACGTATAATTTGTTATCTGGACCAATTGCACAAACTCTACCAGTATGATTATAAGACTCTTCATCAACTGGAATTAGTTCACCTTGGTTAATAATTGGAATTGCTACAGTGTCTGCACTTTCCATGAAATACTCAGCTGCTGGAAACCATAATACTCTGTTTCTTTCAGCTATGTATAGATGGCCATCATCACTATAACATGGACCATTTGGGATATCAAAATTAACTGTAGGTGCGAATTGCTCTACAGTATCAGCGACATTATCCATATCTCTGTCAGTTGCTTGCCAAACTTTATCTTTTCTTGTGCCGATCCATACTGCGCCTTTATTTCTGCTAACAGCCATGTTTCTAGCATCTGGAACTACAGCAAATAACTCAATTTTGAAGCCAGCTGGCATCTTAATTTTTGGAAGGATATTCTTCCTAATATTATCTGCATACTTTGTGTTTTGGTCAACTTTAACCCATTCAACATCTTTATGAGTAGCTTTAAAACTACTTAGTTTTCCTATAGCATCCTCATCATCTCTAGCGAAAGAAACTGTGCTTAGAGCTGATAAAGCAAATGCTATAAGTGAAATTATAGAAAATATATTTTTCATATAACTCTTCACTCCCTTTTTTTTAT
>CAWVYV010000177.1:0-2525 GCA_963934475.1 uncultured Alphaproteobacteria bacterium
TTAATAATAGCATTTGATAATACGGATATTGGAAAATCACCATTTTTTATCTCGGCATTATTTAAATTTAGATCATGTATAAAATGGGGTCTATATACTGGCTGAACCAAAACATTTTCATTTATTAAGGTTTTAATATCTGCACAATCAATAATTGCATCAAATACTAATCCTAATTGATCATTTTGATTGCCAGTCCTTCTTTCTGGAGATGCGGTCAAGCCCATAATATGGCTTGGATTTTTTCCGTTTTCGTCAAATATATCCAATACTCTTTGATAAGCAGAGCCAATAGGAGATACTCTATGAGCTTCATCTATAATAATAAGGTCTGATTCAGGAATTAAAGAGGCTATTGCATATTTAGATCTTAAATTAGTTGAAAGAATTATATCTGCATCTCCAAAATTTTTAATATCTTCAGATATGCCAAGTTTTCTAACTTTGTGATTAACTTTTAATTCACGTTCTAGTTGTTCAAGAAGAACAAGTCTATGACACAAAACTAAAATCTTTTTATTCTTATAAAATTTTTTTATTATTTCACTAGCTAAAACAGTTTTACCTGCTCCAGTAGGAGCTTTTAAAATGAATTTTTTATGTGACTTACAGATTTCTTCATATTTTTCTAGAATTTCTGCTTGCCATTTTCTTAATATCATAAAGCTTTTGCCACATCCTATAAAGGTTATTATTTATTTTGAACATTCCTGCTATGCAAGAATTGACTATACATAAAAGTAATAATTTTACCATTGTTTTTTTAGTATTATGTAAACTTTTATTATCAATATTATTTTCTTAAATAATACACTATGTAAGGAATTTTTTTCTGAATTATATAGGGGTTTTATTGGCGCGCCCGAGAGGATTCGAACCCCTGACCCTCTGATCCGTAATCAGATACTCTATCCAGCTGAGCTACGGGCGCATATAAAAAGTATATCTATAACATAATATTATCTATTAGCCTTGTATCATTAATATATACAGCAATAAATAATCTTGCATTAGATTTATCATTATTCTCTATAAGGTTTAAGTTATTATTATCTCTAATTTCTATATAATCTATATTTTTTATGCCTGAATTAATAAGGCTATTTTTAACAAATGTAATTGTGCTTTTTATATCTTCATTTTTATAATCATTTACAGCACTTTTCATAATTTTATTAATATTATTAGCTATATTTTTATTTGCAATACTAAGATATTGGTTTCTAGAAGATATTGCTAGTCCATTTTCATCCCTGATGGTTTCTATAGGTAGTACATGACAGGGTATATCTAAATTCTTAACTAAAGATTTAATAATTAATAGTTGTTGATAGTCTTTTTCTCCAAACACAGCATAATCTGCCCCAGATTGCAATAATAGTTTCGCAACAATTGTGGAAACTCCTTCAAAGTGGCCAGGTCTTTTTTTGCCACATAAAACAGAACTTAGTTTAGGCACATTTATAGTTAAATCAAAACCTTCCGGATAGATATTATCTAGAGTAGGTATATATATAATATCGCATCCTACAGAACTAAGGCGTGTAATATCTTCTTTTTCAGATTGCGGGTATTTTTCAAAATCTTCATTTTTTCCAAATTGCATTGGGTTTATAAAAATTGTAGCTAAGACTATATCAGCATTTCTTTTTGCTTCTATTATAAGCTTTTCATGTGCTTCATGGATTGACCCCATAGTTGGAACAATTGCTAAAGAAGCAGCAGTATTAAGAGGTCCATTTCTATATCTCGCAATAGATGATTGTAAGCCCCTTAAGTCTCTTACTATTTCAACGCTCATTCTAATAATCCAGCTCAAATAATATCATTGTATTAATTATAATATTTATCGTATCTTTGCTTATAAACCATTACCAATAGAGATATTATAGGTGAGGTGCAAGAAAATTTTTAAAAGAGTTTAAATATGAATTATAAAATAATTATTATTATATTCTTAACAGTTTTTTTTAGTAACAAACTGCTATTAGCTAATGAAAAAATAGATGATTACAAATCTTCTCCTGAAGGAAAGATAAGTAATATCGGTAATGCAAAGTATAATATTGCAAAATCATATATGGCAGTGACTGCTGATCCAAGAGCAACTATATCTGCAAAACGCATATTAGAGGCAGGCGGTACTGCAATGGATGCAGCTATATCAGCACAAATGATTTTAAATTTAGTAGAGCCACAATCTTCAGGCATAGGTGGAGGAGCATTTATTTTATATTATGATGCCAAAACTAAGAATATTTATGCATGGGATGGAAGAGAAAAAGCACCTATGAATTTTTCTGAAAATATTTTTTTAAATTCTAATGGAAAAAAGAAAGGTTTTATAGAAGCGGTATCTGGAGGGTTAGCAGTTGGAGTTCCGTCTTTAGTCTCTATGTTGGAAAAAGCACATGAGGTGCATGGAAATATGCCATGGAACACATTATTTGATGATGCTATTAAGTTATCGACAGAAGGGTTTATAGTTGGAAAGAGGCTAGCACAACTTTCTTCTAGGGCTCCTC
>CAWVYV010000178.1:0-2516 GCA_963934475.1 uncultured Alphaproteobacteria bacterium
GTTTCACCAACAGTTTTAGGTAAAAAAGTAATACAGTATTTAAAAAATAATCCTGCGCTGACCATTAAAGAATGTAGTAAAGAAGTAAAAGTTAGCGATGGTGTTATAAAGAAACTTATTTTAGATAAAGTTTTATTTATTGATGATGAAAATAAAAAACAATATAAAAAAAATATAAAAGAAAATATTCCTCAATTAAACCAGCAACAGTTAGATGCTGTAAAAGAAATAGGAAATATCACTGATAAAAATAATAGCAATATTATTCTTTTAGACGGTGTTACAGGTTCAGGAAAAACTGAAATATATTTAGAATTAATTTCAAGCGAAATAAAAAAAGGAAAGCAAAGTCTCATTCTTTTACCAGAAATTGCACTAAGTAATCAGTTTATTGATCGTTTTGTGAAACGTTTTAATTTTACGCCTGCTATATGGCACTCAGAAATATCTAATAAGGAAAAACGCAGAACATGGCAAAAAGCCATTAATGGAGATCTAAAAGTTGTAATTGGTGCTAGAAGTGCCCTTTTCTTACCTTTATCTGATTTATCTTTAATTGTAGTAGATGAAGAGCATGATTCTTCTTATAAGCAGGAAGATGGTATTATTTATAATGCTAGAGATATGGCAGTAGTAAGAGGTAATTTATCTAAGTCAAAAGTTATATTGGCTTCTGCTACTCCATCTTTAGAATCAGTACATAATGCAAATATAGGAAAATATAATAGAGTTGTTCTCCCAGAACGTTTTGGTTCAGCAGTAATGCCCGAAATTAAAATTATAGATATGCGCAAAGAAAAATTATCATCTAAGCAATGGATAGCAAAAGAATCAACTGACGCTATAAAAAAAGCTTTAGATAATAAAGAACAAGTATTGCTATACATTAATAGAAGAGGCTACTCTCCATTAACATTATGCAGGTCATGCGGATATAGGTTCCAGTGCGTTAACTGCTCTTCCTGGTTAGTTAATCATAAAGTAATAAATAAAATGTTATGTCATTATTGTGGCTATAAAGAAAGCATGAAAAATAAATGTCCTAAGTGTGAATCTGAAGAAGAGTTCGTGCCATGTGGGCCAGGAGTAGAAAGATTAGCAGCTGAAGCAAAAGCCTTATTTCCTGAAGCTAAATTGGAAATAATAGCAAGTGATACGATAGATACTTCAACAGAAAAAGAAAATATTTTCAATGCAGTAATTTTAGGAAAAATTGATATAGTTGTAGGAACACAATTAGTAGCAAAAGGGCATCATTTTCCAAATTTGACAACGGTTATAGCAGTTGATGCAGACTTAGGACTATCAGGAGGAGATTTAAGAGCATCAGAGAGAACATTTCAAATGTTAACTCAATTGACAGGCAGAGCCGGCAGAGAGAAAAAAAAAGGTTATGCATATATCCAAAGTTATGACCCAAAACATACTGTTATGGAGGCCATGCAAACAGGAAGCGTTAAAAATTTTATAAAAGCGGAAGCAGAGGGAAGAAAAAATACAAGTTTACCTCCATATGGTCGCTTGGGGTCATTAATAATACAATCTTCTAATTTAGATACTTTGGAGACATTTGTTAAAGAATTATCTTCTAAAGTACCAAAAGCACATAAAGATAAAGATCGAATCGATATACTGGGTCCTGCACCAGCTCCTATAGCTAAGTTACGTGGTTTTTATAGATATCGTTTTCTTATTAAAGGTAAAGGTGAAGTTCGTTTACAATCATTTATTAAAGAATGGCTTTCAAATATTAAGGTTGATAGGGCTATTAGAATAAAAATTGATATAGATCCTTATAATTTCTTATAAATTATTCATTAAAAGCTATTCTTCTATTGAACATATTTAAGAGCTGTGTTACTTAAATCTCGCAAGCATTTTTTATAATAATTACTTAATAATTAGTATTTTGGGATCTATATAATTGGCGAATGATTCAAAAAATATTGGGAACGTTGTAGAGAGATATTCAAAGGCTCTTTTGGAGTTGGCTATTGAGAATAAGTCTTTAGAAACGGTTCACGATGATGTGGAACAGGTTATTAGCTTATTGGAGTCTAGTAAGGACTTTAGTAGAGTTATAAAATCTCCTATAATTTCTCGAAATAAACAGCACCTAGTTATAAATGCTATCTTAAAAAAGGTTTCTGTAAGTGAGTCAGTAATAAAGTTTTTTTCAGTAATATGTAGTAATAGAAGATCTTTTATTATTGATAGAATCTGTTCTCGATTCTTAGAAATGGAAGTTAAATACAAAGGAGAGGTAAGAGCTGAATTATTAAGCACTGATACTCCATCTAAAGATGACCTAAAGAAAATCGAACAAATAATTAAAAAGTCAATGGGCGCTGATGTGAGCTTAATATCTAAAGTAGATCCTTCTATAATTGGAGGGTATATTTTAAATATTGGTTCAGTAATGCTTGATGGATCGGTAAGATCTAAATTACAAGGGCTCAAAGTATCTATGAAAGGGATTAAATAAATGAAACTTAATGCTGCAGAAATATCATCTA
>CAWVYV010000179.1:0-2498 GCA_963934475.1 uncultured Alphaproteobacteria bacterium
TTAAGTAAAGTATGAATGACACATATGCCTTGAATAGTTATTGGTACGGCATAAACTAATGCTAAAGAACGAAATAACCTGCTATTTTCTTCATCAAGTAAAGCGGCAGGAATTAAAAATAATATGAAAATAGTTATTAACCACGATTGTAATTTTAAATCTAAAATTTTATCTTTAAATTTAAGCAAACCTTTTTCTAAAATTTTTCTAGCAATTATAAAATTTAATAATAGTATTATTCCCCATGTAGAAATAATAATAGAAGGAGTCATATCTAAAATTGCTGTTTCTATTTTCAAGTTATTGCCAAGGCTATTTTGTAGGTAATTACTAAAATTTTTGATTATGGTATTAATTTTATCTGGATATAATAGCATTATTACTGCATACAAAAGCCCATTGATAAGAGTTAATTTGGAGATAAAGTTCTGGTAGCTAAATTCATTACTTTTCCTGTCCATAAGAATTATGATGGAGGGTGCAATATTAGCTATAAAAAAAATTATACCTATAGGAGCTGATGTCATTAAAACAATAATGCTAACACTTATTAAAGCACTTAATATTGTTCCATATAAGCCATAAAAAAGAGTAACTATAAATATTGGTAAAGGAGAAAAATATGAAAAGAAAAGTAAAATTGCTCCAAAAAAATTAAAACCTATAGTAAAAATACTTGAGGTAACCCCTAGTATTAAAGAATTTAATATAGCCTTTAAAGGCATGGTTAGACCAAAATTTTATTATTAGGCAAGGTAGGGCATTAATGCTAAAATTCTCGCCCTTTTTATCGCTTGTGCGAGTTTTCTTTGTTTAGGTGCAGATACTGCACTAATTCTAGCAGGAATAATTTTTCCTCTTTCGGAAATAAATTTATTTAATGTTCTCGTATCTCTAAAATCTATTGCAATGGCTTCTGGACCACTAAAAGGACAAGTTTTTTTTCTTCTAAAAAAAGGCTTTGAGCCTGATGAATCATTATCTTCGTTTTTTCTATCTTTTTGCAATTTATCACTCCTGCTTGTGGTATTAATTTCTTACTAATTATCCTTCTTGAGCTTTTTTAGCTAATATTGAAGGCTCGGTATTTATAATATCTGTTTTAATGGATAAGTATCTAATTATGTTTTCATCTATACGCATATTACGCTCTAATTCATGAATTGCTTCACCATTACCAGAAATTTTAAGAACAACATAATGACCTTTTTTATTTTTTTCAATCTTATAAGCTAAATTTCTAAGGCCCCATAATTCAGTATCTACTAAATCAGCACTGTTTTTTTCTAAAATACCTTTAAAACTTTCAATAGTTTTTTCTATTTCTTTTTCGCCTAATTCTTGTCGAGCTATAAATATGCTTTCATAAAATGCCATGTTTTATCTTTCTTAATAATTTTTTGTTATATATGGAGAGTTTACGTAACCTAAAATTACTTTTTAAGCAAGTATTCTTATTAAATTAGTTATTAAATTAGTTTTAAGATTTTAATAATTAGTTTAAAAATTTAATTATTAATTATTATTATTTTATAAGGAATGTTTATTATGAGCAATGCATTTATTTTTCCAGGCCAAGGTTCTCAAAAAATAGGAATGGGCAAAGATTTATATGATTCTTTTGTAGAGGCAAGAGAAGTATTTGAAGAAGTAGATGATGCTTTATCTTTAAAATTATCTCATATTATTTTCAATGGAGATGAAGAGGAATTAAAATTAACAGTAAACACTCAACCAGCATTGATGTGTATGTCTTTTGCGATAGTAAAAGTTATAGAAAAAATGTTAGATAAGCCATTATCAGCAATAGGAAAGTTTGCTGCAGGTCATTCATTAGGAGAATATTCTGCTTTAGTTTCTTCAGGGTCAATAAAACTGTCAAGTGCTGCAAAAATATTAAGATTAAGAGGTGAGGCTATGCAGAGTGCTGTTCCTTTAAATATTGGAGCTATGGCTGCGCTAATAGGCGTAGATATTGATATTATTGATAAAATCAGGTCAGATTATTTAGGTGTTAATGAGGTGTTAGATATAGGTAACGATAATTCACCAGGGCAAATAGTTATTTCTGGCCATAATACAGCTGTTGAAAAAGTAATAGAAAATCATAAGGTTTTAGGAATTAAAAGAGCTATTAAATTACCTGTGAGCGCACCTTTTCATTGTGGTTTAATGAAAAAAGCCGCAGATTCTATGGAAGAACATATAAATTCTTTAGAAGTATTGACTCCTAATATTATTTTAATAAATAATGTAAATGCTTCTCCTATAACTGATCCTCTTAAAATAAAAGAAAGTCTTATTAAGCAAATTACTGAAACAGTAAGGTGGAGAGAAAGCATTCAGAACATGTGTAATTTAGGTGGCTCATATTTTATAGAACTAGGTGCTGGTAATGTATTATCAGGGTTAGTAAAAAGAATTAATAAAAATGTTGAATCTGTTTCAATTCAAAATGTTAATGATATAGAAAATTTTGTTAATAATCTTGAGAGATA
>CAWVYV010000180.1:0-2496 GCA_963934475.1 uncultured Alphaproteobacteria bacterium
AATACTTTGCCAAAATTCCCAGTACTAAAAACCTCTTTAGCAGATAACAAATCATTTACAGTAACTTTAGTCTCAACTACATCAATTCCCTCTTCTTTCAATAAAGAAATTACGCGCTGTTTAGTAATACCATTAAGAAATGTTTTATTCCATTCAGGTGTTATAATTCTATCTGATTTAACTATAAATAAATTTGCACTTCCAAATTCTACAATATTTTCTTCTCCATCTCGCATAACAACATTATCAAAACCATTTTGTTTTGCTTCAGCTAAAGCTCTAGAGGTATTAGCATATAAACAAGCAGCCTTGGCTAAAGTTGGAGCCATATTCGGATGAGGCCTCCTATATGAGCTTAACATCGCTGTAAATCCATTTAGAGATGGCATAGGCGCTCTAAAAATTGTAATGGCTAATTTACTTGACTTTGCATCAGGTATTAAAAAACCATCATCACAAAACACACTAGGTCTTATATATAATTCTGCACCATCTTCAAAAAATTTAACTCCCTCTTTACAAAGCTCTATTAATCTTTCTTTACTAATCGGAACAGATAAACCCATGACTTTAGAAGAATTTATTAACCTTTCACAATGCTTATGTAGATCAGGAATAGTGTTATTATATACCCTAGCTCCATCAAATATAGTACTACCATGCATATAAGATTGGCTCATAGAAGACATAATAGGTTTTGAGCCATCATGCCATTCTTCATTAAACCAAACTATTGAATTTTTATTTTCTGTTTTCAATATATTTTACTCATATAGAAGCCGTATTAAAAGAAACACTATTTAACATATCAATATTAGCCTCTACTTTATCACCAACAATTGGCCAGCAAGTAGTGCTAATAGACCCAGTTAAAACAATATCTCCTGCATACAAGCTTCTCCCTCTTTTTATTAAATTATTTACTAAATATAAAACAGAATTTAGCGGATGTTGCAAAACATTTTTTCCTATACCTTTTCCAAACTCCTTGCCAGATACTATAAGACTTCCTTTTAATGAATCTAAGGACATAAGATCTATTTCTACAGGTTCTCCTATAACACAGCCATAATTCATAGAATTCTGTGCTACTAATTTCTTAAAAGTAATATTAGCTCCTGAATTTCTATCATCAACAATTTCTAAAGCTACCATTGCTTCTTTTAAATAAGGAAGTAACTCTTCTTTTTTAATATAACCTTCTTTTTTAATAGGAATATCTTTATGTATTTTAAGAGCAATTTCTGCCTCGGCTCCTAAATGACAATAATCATTAATATTTAATGTAATATTGTTTTCAAAAATTAAAGGTTTTAATATTGCCCCTTCTACTGGTCTATTAACACCAACTAGTTTCTGCATTTCAGGGTTTGTTAATGCAATTTTCCAACCACCAATTGAGCCATAACCTTCAACTTCTTTTAATCTAATAAACTCATCTTGAATATGATATGCCTCAGTTGTATCCACAATTTCAATATCGTTGTCTGCATAAAAAGGTTTGAAGTCTTTACAATTATTATAAATAATTTTACTTTTTTGTTGAATATTCATTATAGAAAACTATTTCCAGTTATATAAGAATGTAATATAAGATTATATAAGCTTTTATTTAAAAAGAACATATCATATTTGAATAATAATAGTTAAGTTAAAACTTTATAAATATAAGGGTAACTAAATAAATATAAGGGTAACTAATGTCAGAGGACATATTTGGTTCGGGCGATGATAATTCAGGAACTGTATTTAGAGATACTATTATGCTTGCATTGGCAGGGTTTGTATCTTTAGTAGTACTTCTGCTACCTTTTATAAACCCTCCTGCTGAAACTGAATCAACGAAATCAGACCCACCTGGAAATGTTATTATAGAAGTCTTTTGGCCTGAAGATAGAGATGTAGATTTAGACTTATGGGTAAAAGCACCAGAAGATGTTCCCGTTGGTTACTCAAATAGAGGAGGCTTATTTTTTAATTTATTAAGGGATGACCTTGGTGTTTACAAAGACCCCACTCCTATTAATTACGAAGTTGCATACAGTAGAGGTATTAACCCTGGGGAGCATATTGTGAACTTACACTTATACAGAGAAGACCTATCTACCTTTAATCCATTTGAAGCGTTAGTAGTCGTTACAGTAGTAAATCCAGATACAAAAGTGCGCCAACAAATATTAGAATCAAAAGTGCTATTAGATGAAATAGGAAAAGAATTAACTATTTTTAGGTTTACACTTGATGAAGATGGCACCTTAGATAAAAATAGTCTGAATAATGATTTTGTACAATTAAGATCCGGATCTAAGTAAAACAAATACCTATGAAAACATTTAAATATAAAATATTAAAAGTTAAATTGGAAGATATGCCTAAAGACTTATTATCTCATTTTCCTCTTTTGGATATGGGAAGAGATGGATGGGAGCTTATAGAAGTCATTAGGGTAGATATTGAAACTGATTATTCTTATTATCACTATTTTAAAAAAGAAAT
>CAWVYV010000181.1:0-2470 GCA_963934475.1 uncultured Alphaproteobacteria bacterium
CATGTTCTTGATTTGGGCATAGATGAGTATGATGCATTTGAAATAGGCGAGGCTTTTATAAATAAATTTGATGTTTATGCTGCATTAATTGCAGGTGGACTAGTGTTAGTTTTATCTTTATTTTTTAGATATACAGTAATTGGTAGGGCTTTAAGAGCTGTAGCAGATGATCACCAAGCAGCTTTATCAGTAGGAATACCTTTAAGGACAATTTGGATCTATGTATGGTCAACAGCAGGATTGGTAGCATTGGTAGCCGGCGCTGTCTGGGGATCAAAACTAGGTGTGCAATTTGCTATTTCGTCTGTTGCACTTAAAGCGATACCTGTCCTTATAATAGGAGGATTTACATCTATTCCAGGAGCTATTCTAGGTGGGCTAATAGTTGGGTGTGGAGAAAAATTAGCAGAAGTTTATTTGGGTGGTTTTGTTGGGGGTGCTATAGAAAATTGGTTCCCTTACATGCTTGCCTTATTAGTTTTAATGATTAGGCCAGAAGGAATATTTGGCGAAAAAATTATTGAACGTGTTTAGAATTTAAGGAAAAAAAATGTTTTACAGAGAAGCTGGCCAATTTAAAACTTCTTACAGAAAAGATCAGGCTATTTTGCCAATATTTCAAGATAAGATTGCAATGGTAGGAATGCTACTTTTTTGTTTCGTGGTGATACCTATGTTTGCTACTGATTACTGGTTAACTTCAATATTAGTTCCCTTCTTAGCTCTTTCTTTAGCGGCTTTAGGTCTTAATGTATTAACAGGATATGCGGGTCAAATTTCTTTAGGAACAGCAGCTTTTATGGCTGTTGGCGCTTTTGCGGCTTTTAATTTACAGGTGAGAGTTCCTGAAATACCATTTTTAGTTGCTTTTTTATGGGGAGGTCTTTGTGCTGCAGGTGTAGGAATATTATTTGGGCTGCCTTCATTAAGGATCAAAGGGTTTTATTTGGCTGTTGCAACTTTAGCAGCCCAATTCTTTATAGAATGGCTTTTTACTCACTTCGATTGGTTTACTAATTATTCAACATCTGGAGTAATTACAGCGCCACCTATGACTTTACTAGGTATGGCAATTGATAACCCTTTAAGTAAATATTTTTTAGTATTATCAATTGTTGTAATTTGTGCATTTTTAATTAGAAACTTAATTCGCTCAGAAATAGGTAGGTCATGGATGGCAGTTAGAGATATGGATATAGCTGCAGAAGCTATAGGCATTAATCTAATGAAAACTAAGTTATTGGCTTTTGGAGTATCTTCTTTTCTTTGTGGATTATCAGGGGCATTATGGGCTTATGTAGTCCTAGGTACGGTTGAACCGCAAGCATTTGATATAGCAAGGTCTTTTGAAATATTATTTATGGTTGTAATAGGTGGTTTAGGTTCGGTTTCAGGAGCATTTTTAGGGGCAGGTTTTATGATATTATTGCCTATCCTATTAAATAACTTAGGAGCTTTGATAACTGGTGGCACCATCTCTACAGAAACTATTGCGCACATAGAATATATGGTATTTGGTGCATTAATCATATTTTTTCTTATAGTAGAGCCCAATGGTTTAGCGCGTTTATGGCAAACTGGAAAAGAAAAGCTTAGGTTATGGCCTTTTCCGTATTAACATAGTAAAGTAATTAATTTTTTAAGGGAGGATTTAAAATGTTTAGGTTTTTATCAAGTATTGCATCTTTTTTTGTTTTTTTTGTGGTTTCAATTGCAATAGCTGGGGAACATTTTGTTCCAATTACATCATATAGAACTGGCCCTTATGGAGTTAGTGGTGCACCAGCAGCAAATGGATATGTTGACTATTTAAAAATGATAAATGCACGTGATGGAGGAGTAGCTGGTATAAAGTTAGCATGGGAAGAGTGTGAAACTGCTTATAAGCCTGATCGTTTTGTAGAGTGTTATGAACGTTTAAAAAATAAGGGTGAGGCAGGAGCAACTGTTTTTCAACCATTAGGAACTGGATTGACATACTCTGTTATTGATAGGTTGGCTGCTGATAAGATACCATTAATAACTATGGGTTATGGCAGAACAGACGCTTCAGATGGTAGTGTTTTCCCTTGGGTTTTCCCATTAATGGCTAATTATTGGTCAATATCTACGGCTAAAATTAAATTTATAGGCGAACAAGAAGGCGGAATGGATAACCTAAAAGGTTTAAAAATTGCAAACGTTTATCACGATTCTGCTTATGGAAAAGAAACGCTTCCTGTTTTACTAAAGCAGGCCGAAAAATATGGTTTTGAGCTGAAGGGTTTTCCAGTCGCTCATCCTGGCTTAGACCAAAAAGCCACTTGGCTTAATGTAAGGCGCTATAAGCCAGACTATGTTATTTTAAGGGGTTGGGGCGTAATGAATCAAACATCAATTAAAGAAGCAGCTAGAGCAAGAATCCCAGCAAATAAGCTTGTTGGAGTTATATGGTCTTGTTCGGAACTAGATACTGTGCCTGCAGGAAAAG
>CAWVYV010000182.1:0-2466 GCA_963934475.1 uncultured Alphaproteobacteria bacterium
TTTTTAATCTTACCTTCTTCCATTAAAAACCCATAATCAGTTCTAGATCTCGAAAGTTCATAATGGATAGTCTCTTGGGCTTTTAAATCGGCCATTGTAACAAAATCATTTTGACCCTTTACAGAGACTTGTAGCTTTTCTAATTCTCCAAAATCTCTTAATATTGATCTAGCTGCTTTTCTAGCAGCCGACATCATTATAGTAATATTCGGCGAATATCTAATCATAAATCTTCCTTATTATTTTATGTTTTTTCTTTTCCTACATAAGTGCAGTCTATAGTAGAGACTATCACTCGAGTACCCATTGTTATATGAGGCGGCACCATTATTCTAAGATTATTATCTAATATTGCAGGCTTATAAGATGATGAGGCAGTCTGTCCTTTAACCACTGATTCTGTTTCAATTACTTCATGTACTACTTGTTCTGGCAAATCAATACCTATAGGCTTATCATCAACTATTTCTAATGTTACTTCCATTCCATCTTGAAGAAATGCTTTTTGATCGCCTACAAGAGAAACAGGTAATTCAATTTGTTCATATGACGATACATCCATAAAAGTTAACATATCATCTGTGCTAAAAAGATATTGATAGGGTCGGGTATCTATGGTTAGACGCTCAACAACTTCATTAGCTCTAAATCTTTCGTTTAACTTAGATCCAGTTTTTAAATTTTTCAATTCCACTTGATTAAATGCACCACCTTTTCCTGGTTTTACTGCCATACACTTAATTGCTCTCCATTGCATATTTTGGTGCTCTATAATATTTCCTGGCTTAATTGCGTTACCATTAATTTTCATTAGAAAATTACTCCTACTAATCAATCTTATTAAAAAATTATGCTTAACTTTTCTAAATTAATTTATAATAATATTTTTACAAATAAGATATATAATTTTAAACTATAATACTTTTAAAGTTTTTAATTGCATTTATAGGGCTATCACTATTGTTCCAAATAGAGCCTACTACTGCAATAAAATCTGCACCAGCTTCAACTAATTCATGACAATTTGATGGATTAATTCCTCCAATTGCAACACAAGGAACATCGCTAATAAAAACCCAATCTTCAATGATACTTATTTTTGCTTTTGTCTTTGCTTTTTTAGTTTTAGTTTCAAAGAAAGCTCCAAAAGCGACATAGTCTGCCCCTTTTTCTGCAGCTTCCATAGCTAAATGTTTAGAATTATAACATGACACACCTATTATTGCTTTAGGACCAAGTAATTTCCTCGCATCTAATATGGATCCGTCGCCTTCTCCTAAATGAACTCCATCTGCCCCTACTATGTTTGCCAGATCTAATCTATCATTTAATATAAATGAAACATCATTCTTTTTACAAATAGGTTTGAGGACTTTGGATATATTAATAATTTCTTGATCTTTTATATTTTTTAATCTTAATTGAAAGCAAGTGGCGAGCCCAGTACTTAGAACTTCCTCTAATAAAATAGCGAACTCATTAATATTAAGGCACGAAGGAGAAATTAAATATAACTTTGTCAAAATTTAGTATCAAACATACATAATTTAATTTTTAAATTTATAGATATCTATGACCTTATTAAGCATCGCTAAAGCTTCTTCTCTTGGTCTTTGAAAAGTATTCCTTCCAATAATTGAACCGTTGCCTCCTCCGTCCCGAATTTCTTTTATATCATTAAGTAGTCCTTGCATGTCCGTAAATGCATTACCTGAAAATACTACTATTCTTCTATTATTAAAAGATGACTGCATAACATGCGCTACTCTTTTACTTAAACTAGATATATCTAAACCTTTATATGAAGCTTGTGCCTCTTTTTGTTCTATGTGTGCAGTTGGAGGCTTAACTTTAATAATATGAGCTCCTAATAAAGCAGCAATATGTGCAGCATATGCACATATATCCATTGCTGTTTCTCCTTCTTTTGATATATTTCCTCCTCTAGGATATGACCATACTACTACTGCTAACCCTAGAGATTTAGCCTCAAGAGCTAGCTCCTTAAGTTCTTCCATCATTTCAAATTGATATTCAGAGCCTGGGTATATTGTAAACCCTACTGCTAAACATCCAAGTTTTAAAGCATCTTCAATAGAACCATGAACAGCTTGATCTTTAAGTGTTCCCAAACTATTAGCACTATTTAGTTTTAATATTGTAGGTATCTGTCCGGCAAATGTATCAGCTCCTGCTTCTAACATTCCTAATGGAGCAGCATAAGCATTTAAGCCAGCATCTATTGCAAGCTTATAATGATAGTGAGGATCATATGCTTCAGGATTTGGAGCAAAAGATCTTGCAGGACCATGCTCATAACCTTGGTCTACAGGTAATATAACTAATTTTCCCGTACCAGCTAATTTACCCTGCATCAATATTCTAGCTAAGTTAGCCTTAGTACCTGGGTTATCACTTTCATAATTACTTAAAATATTTTTAACTACTTTAGTCATTTTCATGCAA
>CAWVYV010000183.1:0-2465 GCA_963934475.1 uncultured Alphaproteobacteria bacterium
GCCTTCATTATCACCAACAATGACAGAAGGAAGTCTAGCAAAATGGTGTAAAAATGTTGGAGATGAAGTAAAACCTGGTGACATTATTGCTGAAGTTGAAACAGATAAAGCTACTATGGAGATAGAATCTGTAGATGAGGGAATATTAGAAAAAATATTATTTAATGATGGAACAGAAGGTATTGGAGTAAACTCATTAATAGCTATACTTAAAAGTAAAAATGATACTGAAAAAGACATTAAAGATATATTAGAAAGTCATGGAAATTCAGATAAATTAGATAATATTAAAGTTATAGATAAAAAGGTAATAGAAGAAGTTAAGATTTTACATGAAGAAAGTACTTCAGAAATAGATATGGAGAAAAATAATCATGAATCCATAGATATTATTGAAAAACCTATAGAACATAAACCCTTATTACCTGTAGATAATTCAAGTAAAAAAATATCTGCGAGTCCTTTAGCAAAAAGAATTGCATTACAAAATAATATTGATTTAAAAAATATTAATGGAAGCGGACCTAGAGGTAGAATTATTAAAGCTGATTTAGATAACTATTCTAATAAAAGCAATCATTTGAGTAATATTTCTAATTTTGGTGGAAAAGAAAATATTAAGAAAAAGACATCTTCAATGCGCAAAATTATTGCAGAAAGGTTAGTGTTTTCAAAAAAAGAAGTTCCTCATTTTTATTTAAGTATTGATTGCAATGTAGATCATCTAATGAAAGCTAGAGAAGAAATAAATATGGGAATTAATAAGGATTTAAAAATATCAGTTAATGACTTTGTTATTAAAGCTATGGCCACTGCTTTATTTAATGTCCCTGAGGCAAATTGTACATGGGGTTCAGAGGAAATGACCTTCTATGGCTCTGTAGACATAAGTGTAGCGATTGCTGTGGAAGGAGGGCTATTTACGCCTGTAATTAAGAATGCTAATTATTTAAATTTACGAGATATATCTTCTCAAATGAAAGGTTATGTTGTTAAGGCTAATGCTGGTAAGCTTTTACCAGAAGACTACGAAGGTGGTAATTTTTCAATAAGTAATTTAGGTATGTATGGAATTGATAGTTTTTCAGCAATAATAAACCCACCACAATCGGGTATTATAGCTGTGGGCACTATCTTAAGGAAACCAGTTGTTATAGATAATGAAGTAAAAATTTGCAATATGATGACCTGTCAATTATCAGGTGACCATAGGGCTATTGATGGAGCTGTTGGAGCAAGATTGCTGCAAGAATTTAAAAAATTAATAGAAAATCCTGTAAAGATGATTGTTTAGGTGAGTTATGGTTAAAGAAAACACATATGATTTAATTATTATAGGTAGTGGACCTGGTGGATATGTAGCAGCTATTAGGGCTGCTCAATTAGGTTTAAAAACATTAATAATAGAAGAAAAAAAACTTGGAGGAATTTGCTTAAATTGGGGATGTATTCCAACAAAAGCATTATTAAGAGCATCTGAGATTAAACATATTATATCAGACTCTAAAGCTTATGGTATAAATATAGATAATAGTTCTGATGATTGGGACCTTATAATAGATAGATCAAGAAAAGTAGCTGATAAGCTATCAAAAGGTGTGGAGTATCTATTAAAGAAAAATAAAATTGATGTTGTTTATGGGTTTGGCACAATATCTGGGGTTGGCAGAGTTATTGTAAATGATGGAACTAATAAAAATTTATATATTGCCTCAAATATAATTTTAGCAACAGGTGCAAGGCCAAAAAATATTAATGGGCTGTTACCTGATAATAAAAATATCTGGAGTTATAAAGAGGCAATGATACCTGATAAAAAACCAGAATCTATTTTAATTATAGGTGGTGGTGCAATTGGTGTTGAATTTGCAAGTTTTTATAATGATTTTGGAACTAAAGTTACAATTATAGAAGCTCAAAAGCATATTTTACCTTCTGAAGATATTGATGTTTCAATCTTTGTAAGAGAAAAATTAGAGCAAGATGGAATAAAAATTTTAACAAACACTAAAATTAATAAAATAACTTCATTAAAAAATATGGTTAATGCAGAGATCATTATGGAGGATGGAACTACGCGTGAAGAAAAATTTTCAAAATCCATCGTATCTATTGGAATTGAATCAAATATTGAAAACATTGGTTTAGATACTGTTAATGTTAAGCAAGAAAATGGAAGAATTATTACAGATCATTTTGGGCAAACTTCGGAAAAAGGTATATTTGCAATTGGTGATATTACTGGAGCACCTTGGTTAGCACATAAAGCAAGCCATGAAGGGATTAATGCAGCTAATTATATATCTAACCCTAAAGAAGCAATCAAACATAAAAAAATAATTCCAGGATGTACCTATTCGCGTCCTCAAGTAGCCAGTATAGGATTGACTGAGAAAAAAGCTAAAGAGATTGGTTTGAAGATAAAAGTTGGAGTATTTCCATTACTTGGTAATGGAAAAGCTATT
>CAWVYV010000184.1:0-2418 GCA_963934475.1 uncultured Alphaproteobacteria bacterium
TTTTTAATAATGGTAATTTTTCTTTTATTTCTAATAGTTTGTCTACCTGCTCTTGATTCTCTACTACAGCAAGTTTTGCTTCTGCATGCTCTAAAATATATTGAATTTCACTAGCTACAGAGTCCTGGTAACAAGGAACAGGAATGGCTCCTAATATCTGAGCAGAGGCAATAGATAAATATAAGTTAGGCCTATTGTCTCCAATTATAGCTATTTTATCTCCTCTTCTTAAACCACTAGCATAAAAGGCTTCGGCCAATAACAAAGCTTTATTATAAAACTCATCCCATGTAGTAATTTGCCAAATACCATGCTCTTTTTCACGAACACTTGGTCTTCCTTTGAAAACTTTAGCATTATCCCTTAAAATTTTAGGAAAAGTGTCTAAAGTGACAAAATCTCTATTCATATTGGATCTTTCCCCATAAAAAATTAAAATATGTGTAATTAACTTAATTTTGTATATATTTGATACTGATGAATCAAATATAATGCAAATTTTTATATTATTATTATCATGTTTCTATTTACTTAATAAATTTGGGAAATTATATGCTAATTAAAGACAAATTGAAAAGAATTAAAAGTTATAAAATCTTATTTTTAATGCTTTTTACAAACTTTTATTTTTCTTATAATGTTTATGCAAACCCTACACAAATTGTTAAAAATGTTATATGCAAAGAAAGTAGTATAATGAAAAGCTACTTAGAAAATAGCCAAAACGAAAAATTAGCTTGGTTAGGTGTTGCACAAAATGGATCAACAATAACTGAACTTTATATTTCTAAAACTACTAACACTTGGACAATATTAGAGACCGATACAAAAGGGATATCTTGTGCCACAATAGGCGGTAAAGATTCAAGACTAATAGAATAAATATATTCAGGAAAATTTAAAATATGCTGGAAAAAGAAAACATAAAAAATCAAAAATTAGAAAAAAATGATGCTAATTATACAGCATTAACACCTATATCTTTTTTATTGAGGACCGCAAACATATGGCCCGAAAAAACTGCTTGGGTGCATGGCTCCCAAAAAGCCACGTACAAAGAACTCTTATCACGGTGCATAAAAATATCTGATGGTCTTAGATTAAAGGGAATAAAAAAGGGAGATACAATTGCTGCTATTCTTCCTAATGTTCCTGCAATGATTGAATGTCATTTTTCTATAATGATGGCAGGAGGCATTCTAAATACAATAAATACTCGTTTAGATTCAGATGCAATAGCGTTTATTCTTGTTCATGGAAATGCAAAGATGGTTTTTGTTGATCCAGAGTTTAATGATGTTTTATATAAAGCCCTTGATAAAATTCCAAAAAATAAAAGACCTATAATTATTAGGTGTGATGATGACGAATTTATTCAAGATGAGCAATTTAAAGATGAACTTACAAATAATGATTTAGAAGAAATAGGAAACTCTAATTCTCCAATCACTTGGCCCGAAGATGAATGGGAAAGCTGTAGCTTAAATTATACTTCTGGAACAACCGGAGATCCTAAAGGAGTAGTCTATCATCATAGAGGAGCATGGCTTACATCTATAAGCAATCAAATGGTATGGTCTATGGGTAAACACCCTGTATATTTATGGACACTTCCAATGTTTCATTGTAATGGTTGGTGTTTTCCTTGGACCGTCACAGCTTTAGCAGGAACACATATTTGTCTTAGAAAAATAGATGCACAAAGTATTTACGAGTCAATTGAAACAAATAAAGTTACTCACTTATGTGGCGCACCTATAATTTTATCTATGTTAATTAATACAAAACAGCAGAAAGTTATAAAGCTTAAAGATAAAGTTAATATTATGACAGCTGCAGCCGCTCCCCCACCTTCTATTTTAGCTGGGATAGAGAAAAAGGGCTTTGAAGTTACTCATGTTTATGGACTTACAGAAGTTTACGGCCCCGCAGTAATATGCGAATGGAAGGAAGAGTGGAATAAATTATTACCCGAGCCTAAATCAGAAAAGAAATCAAGACAAGGTGTTCAATACCCTTCTCTAGAAGGCCTATCTATAAGGGATCCTGAAACCATGAAAGCAGTACCTAAAGATGGTAAAACTCTAGGTGAAGTAATGATGAGAGGAAATATGGTTATGAAGGGTTATCATAATAATAAAAAAGCAAATGAAGAAGCCTTTTTTGGAGGATGGTTTCATACTGGCGATTTAGGTGTTATGCATAAAGATGGCTATATAGAGTTGAAAGATCGTTCAAAGGATATAATAATATCTGGAGGAGAGAACATTTCTTCTATAGAAATTGAAGAAGTTTTATATAAAAATTCTAAAATACTAGCAGTAGCAGTAGTTGCTAAACCTGATGATAAATGGGGAGAAACTCCATGTGCTTTTGTAGAACTAAAAGATGATGAAAAGGCTACAGAAAAAGAATTAA
>CAWVYV010000185.1:0-2406 GCA_963934475.1 uncultured Alphaproteobacteria bacterium
TCTAATATTTGATCAAGGGACAAACCTTCTATCTTAGTAGGAGTTCCTGGAAAATATTCACTTACAAATTCTGAGGATAATCCTACTGCGTCAAAAATTTGTGCTCCATTATAAGATTGATAAGTTGATATTCCCATTTTTGACATTACTTTAAACATACCCTTACCAATTGCATTGATATAATTAAGGCAACCCTCATCATATGATAAAGATATTAAGGGGTTATCAATTAAATCTTTAATAGTAGAAAAGGCTAAGTAAGGATTTATTGCGTCTGCTCCAAAACCCCCTAAAACACAGAAATGATGAATTTCTCTTGCTTCACCTGTTTCAACAGCTAAACCTACATTAGTCCTTAGTCCAATTTTAACTAAATACTGATGCACAATACTAGTAGATAATAAACTAGGTAAAGCAATTCTATTTTTAGATATATTTCTATCTGATATAATAATAATGTTAGCGCCATTATTTATAGCTTTTTCAGCAGATGTTTTTAATAATTCAAGAGCGTTCTTCATTCCCTTTGTACCATCCTCCAAGGGAGATGTTGCATCCAAAACATATGATTTGTGCCCACTATCATATGTTTGATCTATATTTTTTATTTTATCCATATCTTTATTAGTAAGTATCGGCTGATCCAATTTTAAACATTTAGTATTAATAGGCTCAAGAGACAAAACATTTTTTCTTGGTCCCAGAATACTCATAAGACTCATAACCATTTTTTCACGTATGGGATCTATAGCTGGGTTTGTTACCTGCGCAAATAGCTGCTTAAAAAAGTTATATAAAGGTTTATACTTGGAAGATAAAACAGCAATTGGTGTATCTGTTCCCATAGAACCAATTGCTTCTTGTCCATCTTTAATCATTGGTGACATTAGAAACTTGATGTCTTCTTGCGTATAACCAAAAGCTTGTTGTAAATCTAATTTGAATTCTTTTGAAAGGTCTTTTTCAATATTAGTTGATTTATCCAGATCTTTTAAAGAAATATTGCTTTCTTTTAAAATAGAAACATAAGGAAATTTATTAGAAAGCTCGTCTTTTAACTCCTTATCTGTAATGATAGATCCTTTTTCTAGATCTATAAGAAGCATTTTTCCAGGCTCAAGCCTCCACTTCTCTTTAATTTTACTCTCTGGATGAGGTAAAACTCCCATTTCTGAAGAAAGTACTATTTTGTCATCATCTGTAATAAAGTATCTTGCTGGCCTTAAACCATTTCTATCTAATGTAGCCCCTATTTGTTTTCCATCTGTAAAAGCCATAGCAGCAGGGCCATCCCAAGGCTCCATAATAGAAGCATTATACTCATAAAATGCTCTTCTTTTTTCATCCATTAAATTATTATTTTTCCAAGCTTCAGGAATTAAAAGCATCATAGCATGAGCCATACTATAACCCCCCATTGTCAATAATTCTAAGGCATTATCAAAACAAGCTGAATCGGATTGCCCTTCTGGAATTATAGGCCATATTTTTTTTAGGTCCTCTCCTAAAACTTCTGATGACATAATATGCTTCCTAGCATTCATCCAGTTTACATTGCCTCTCATAGTATTAATTTCACCATTGTGACAAATCATTCTAAGTGGTTGAGCTAAATCCCATGATGGAAAAGTATTAGTAGAAAATCTTTGATGTACTAGAGCCAATGCACTAACTACTCTTTCATCTTCTAAATCTGTAAAGTATGCTCCTACAGAATCAGATAAAAGCATCCCTTTATAATTTAATGTTCTAGAAGAAAAAGAGCATATATATATAGACTGCTTTTTATTAACAAGAAAATTATCTTGTCTAAATTTATTAGATATAATTTTTCTAATAACAAAAATTTTTCTTTCGAGAACATCTTGATCTATTTTATTATCATTTAATGTAATGAATGCTTGCTTAATAAGAGGTGCTGTAGAGTTTAATGAGTCAGATACAGATTCTTTATTAGTTGGCACTGTTCTCCAACCTACTATTTTAGCGTCATTCTCTTCTATTATTTTTTCAAATAAATTTTCACAATACTTTATTATAGTCTTGTCATTTGGAAAAAAAATCTGTGCAACTGCATAACTTCCAGTTTTAGGTAAAATAACCTGGTTTTTTGCGCACTCTTCTCTCAAGAAGCGGTCTGGCATTTGAAGAAGCAAACCTGCACCATCTCCCAATGTAGGATCAGCTCCAACTGCTCCTCTGTGTGTCAAATTGTTTAATATTTTTAACCCATCTAAAACTATGCTGTGCTCTTTATTACCCTTTATATTTGCAACAAAACCTATACCACATGAATCATGTTCTTTACTAGAATCATACAGCCCTTGGCTTTGTGGCCTTTCTGCAAAATAAGTATAATCTTTCTTTTTATTCATAGTTTTTCAATTCATTAAAATTTTATTCATA
>CAWVYV010000186.1:0-2369 GCA_963934475.1 uncultured Alphaproteobacteria bacterium
ATGGTTAAACCTAAAAAACCTCCCCATTCATGGACAACTAAAACTATATTTTTCAAGTCCAATCTCTCGATCATACATATTAATGATTTTCTTAGAGAATCGAATGAGTAAGCTTCTTCTTCTAGAGGTTTATCAGACCTTCCAAATCCTGGCATATCAAATGCAACTGCTCTATAATCTGCCTTTTCTACTTCTTTTATAAAGTGTCTCCACATATAGGACCATGTAGGTGAACCATGCAGCATTAAGAAGGTTAACTCCGAGTCTTTATTACCTGCGTCAATATATGCCATTCTCATATCTTCATAATCTTCAAAACCTACAATATTTTTTTCATACTTTGCTTCGTAAGGAAAATCAGGTAGATTTGACAATTTTTCTATGTTTGATTTATAAATTTTTTTCATTTTACCTCTTCTAATATTTTTTTTTATTTAACCGCACATCATTATGTACAAACGGAAGTGATATTTTTAAACCATCCAGTTTATCTGTTAATATAATTTGACACCCTAGTCTTGAAGTTAATGTTAAACCAGTAGCTAAATCCAACATATCATCTTCATCCCAGCTAGGTTTATCTAGCTTACTATACCAATCTTTATCTACTATAATATGACATGTAGAGCAAGCAAGTGAACCTTCACAAGAACCTTCTATATCTATACCATTTTTTTGTGCTATATCTAAAATAGTTAAATCATTAGCTTTTTCATCAATAACAATGTCTTTATCTTTATGTTTAAAAATTATTTTAGGCAATTTTAATTCTCATACTTTTCTTAAAATTTTAATCTTATCACTAATAATTTTTGAAGCTATATCAATTTCATTTATAGTTGTATTTCTTCCAACAGAGATTCTAAATGAAGATAATGCACTCTTATCATCTATTCCAATAGAATTTAATACATATGAAGGTTCTATACCCCCAGTAGAACAAGCTGAACCTGTAGAAAATGCAACCTGATCTCCAAGTTCTTCAGTTAACTTTGCACCGCTAACACCATTAACTGTATAATTTAAGTTATTTGGCAATCTCTCACCGTTTAAAGGAGGACCGTTTAATTTTATTGCATTTACATCATTAATAAAGTTTTTATGAAGCCTATCTCTCAATATTTTTAAGGTTTTAATATTAACATCTAAATTATCATTACTGATTTTTAGAGCTTCAGAAAACCCAACGATAAGAGGAGTTGGCAAAGTACCAGACCTCATTAAACGTTCTTGCCCACCACCATCTATTTGAGATATTAACCTTATTCTTGGTTTCCTTCTAACGTATAGGCAGCCTATTCCTTTTGGACCATATACTTTATGACTAGAAATACTTAAGAGGTCTACGCCAAGTAAATTTACATTTACTTTTAAATTTCCTAGGGCTTGCGCTGCATCAGAGTGAAGCCAAACATTATATTTTTTACATATTTTAGAGATCTCTTGAAGAGGCTGAATAACACCAATTTCATTATTAGCTAACATTACTGCAACAATTGCTACTTCTTCATCAATAACTTTTTTAAGTTGCTCTAAATTAATTTTTCCTTCTTTATCAACATTTAAAATAATTACTTCTGCGCCTAGAGAAATTAGTGAATTTGCAGCTTCTATTACACATTTATGTTCTGTGGAAGCAATAATAATTTTTTTTCTATTGTGATATTTATACCTATATGAAAATGCGCCTTTTATTGCTAAATTATTAGATTCAGTAGCACCAGAAGTAAATACTATTTCTTTCTCATCTGCTCCTATTACTGACGCAATCACCTTACGACTTAAATTCACAGCATCATTAGCTAAAGATCCAAAACTATGATTAGAAGAATGAGGGTTACCATAAATATTAGTAAAAAAAGGCATCATTTTTTTTAATACCTTATTATCTGTTGGTGTAGTAGATTGATAATCTAAATATATTGGTTTCATAATATAACTTTATCTTTTTTTGATAGCTTTTGTATAATTTCATATAAAGTATTACAGAATGATAATATTTCACTTTTTTCTAAACTTCTACATAAACTTATTCTTATTGAACCTTTTACTAAACTTTTATCTAAACCCATTGCCAATAATACATGACTTTCAGAAATTTTACCAGATGAACATGCTGAACCTGAACTAACTTCATAGCCTTCTATATCTAATGCTATTACTATATTTTCAGCTAATATGTTTTTAAATGCTATTGCAGTAGTATTTGCCACTCTCGGAACATTTTTTCCTATAATCATAATATCTGGAATTAACTTTAAAAGGTTACTTTCTAATAAATCTCTTGATGTTTTTGTTTTTAATAAATTAAATTTTTTAGAATATTTAGCAGCAACTCCAAAACCTACAATTTGAGAGACAGCTTCAGT
>CAWVYV010000187.1:0-2367 GCA_963934475.1 uncultured Alphaproteobacteria bacterium
AAGAGGCCACGGATTTTAAGTCCGTTATGTCTACCAATTCCATCATGAGGGCTTAGTTATTTGTATTTCTTTCCTAATAAAAGTGTTGCGCCATTTGAAAAGGTTTTCTCTGAGTGCTGCTGATTAATATCAACGGCAAGAAAATCACCAGGATTCATAACATGGTCTTTTTTTGTGTCATTTACAATAAATTGGCCTTTTACGACACATGCATAGGCGCCAAAATCATGGGAATGAAAATCTGTATTTAAGTTTGGTTCAATCTCTTTGAGCATAATATCTGAATAGCCTAGATCAGAGATTTTTTTAACCTCATTACTATAAGAATCTAACAAATTATTTTTCATATTAACCTCCCTATCTTAAATAATATATTATTATACTAACTTCTTATTAATGGTGCCGACTGCCGGGATCGAACTGGCCACCTGATGATTACAAATCAACTGCTCTACCAAATGAGCTAAGTCGGCATTATTATTAATAATGGCCTTAGTATAAAAATATCATACTCCCTTTTATACAAAAAATACAAAAATACAAGACGCATATGATATTTTTTAAGTTCTATTAATTTCATATAATGTAATTGCTAGTGCAACAGATACATTAAGGCTCTCAATAGAACGTTTAATATTAATTTTTGCTGTCATATCACAATTATTTTTGACAAGTTCTCTTAGACCTTTGCTCTCACTTCCCATAACAATACCAATATTTTCAGAAAATATTTTTGTGTTATCCGATAATTCTTTTAAAGTTTGAGCAGCTTTTGCTTCAAGACCAATAGTCCAAAAATTATATTTTTTTAATTTATTTAAAGTCTGTACTAAATTAGTAACTTTAAATAAAGGCATAAATTCTAAAGTGCCTACAGCCGCTTTTGCCATTGTAGCATTTTCATTCGGTGAATTTTTATCTAAAATAATGATTCCTGATGCAGAGAAGGCGCTCGCAGATCTTATTATTGCTCCAATATTTTGCGCATCTGTAATTTGGTCCAATATAATAAAGGTTTTTTTAACCTCCTTACTATTTTCTAAATAATTATTTAAATTATTAGTTTCTAGAGGCTTTACTAGTAAAGCTATTCCTTGATGTGTATTAGCATTCTCTGCTATTATGGAAATTTCTGATCTGGACATTATGTCAGGCTTGAGTTCTAAGTTATCTATCTCAAGGGAAGCTAAATTTTCTTTGGTTATACAAAGTTTATATTTAACCCTTCTAGGGTTTTTTAGAGCAGATTCTACAGCATGCTTGCCAATAATCCAATAGCTATTATTATTACTTTTATTACTTTTATTACTTTTATTCATAATTTATATTTTTAATATTAATAAACATTTTTTATTTATAACTTAGAAAATAGAATTCTCAATCTATATATGATCTATTTTTTTTATTATGGTTTTATTAATATGTATAATATTTACATATAATGTAGACTATTTATATATAACTGTTATTTTAAGTTTAAATTTTAATCATTAGGGGGGGATAATATGAAATTATTTAGAATTTTAAGTTTAATTATGGTTTTTTTTATATCAACTGCTCATGCAGGTCATCATGAAGAAGGTGAAGCATATATGATGGCTGCTTTAGAGAAAACGGGGCAACATACTATATTAATATCAGCAATCAAAGCAGCAGGTTTAGAGAAATTGTTTACAGAACAAAGTAAAGTTCCAAGAACTTTATATGCTCCAAATGACGAGGCTTTTAAAAAGCTTCCGAAGGCATTAAGCGACGAATTATTTGTAAATAATAATATAAAAGCTATTAGAAAGCTTTTATTTAACCACGTTTTTGCAGGAACTCATACTGGAGAGAATGTTAAATCAACCGGGACTTTAACAGTAAATCTTGATGGAAAAATTCTAAAGATTTATAAGGAGGGTGATTTGTATGTGAAGGATATGGTTATAACTGAAAAAGATATACAAGTTAATAATGGTATTATTCATTCAATTGAATGTGTTATGTTCGTTCAGCCAAGTAATACAGATAGTAGACTTGACCTAGAGACACAAAATAAATTCTCTCTTACTTCTTGTTGTATGAAAACTGCCTTAGAAGTTGATTCATTTTTAGGCGACGTAAAATAAAAATATTATAGAATGGTTAGATTAAATTCTAACCATTCAGATATATTAGAAGCTTAATGTTTTTTTATTTCTGACTGCAATTTAATAAAATACTCAGCATCTATTACAACTAAGGGTTTTTTCTTATTTATTTTTATTATAACTAAGGGTTCTAAGTTTTTAGAATTGCTAATGGCCTGCTCATAAGCCTCCCATAAATACTTCATTCTTTCCTGATTTTTGCATTCAATTGAATATGGAAATATTTTTTTAGCTT
>CAWVYV010000188.1:0-2348 GCA_963934475.1 uncultured Alphaproteobacteria bacterium
CCACTATAGTATCATTTTCTTGAGTTAATTCCCAAGTCCATTTAAGCTTTCTTTTAGGGTTATCACTTTCAGAGAGCCAGGAAGTTACCCCTTCTTTTGCCACGCCTGTCATTGCGCCTGTATTTGGGCAATGTGCTGTAACTAATTGGCCATTTTCAAGAATATGGTCACTAAAAAAACGTTTATAGCGTTTTACAAACTTAGCTTTGATAAGATTATTAGAAAATTTCATATTTTTATAATATAATATATTAAAGTGGTGGGTCTATAATTAATTAATATTAAAGGAAATAATATGAATAGTTTGTCTACAGCATGTCTAATTGTAATAGGAGATGAAGTTTTATCAGGCCGTACTGAAGATAAAAATATTAATTTTATAGCAAAAAGGTGCGATAAAATAGGTATTAATTTATCAGCAGTTAGGATTATACCAGACGATCATAAGGTAATACAAGACGTAGTGATTGAATGTCATAATGATTTTGATTACGTTTTTACTACTGGAGGAATTGGTCCTACTCATGATGATATAACTACTGAGTGTATAGCTAAAGCCTTTGATATTAAGATAGAAGTAAACAAGGAAGCGCTTAGAAGACTAGAGGTTCATTATAAAAAATTAAAAGTTGAGTTAAACGAATCTCGCATAAAGATGGCAAAAATTCCTATAGGTGCAGAATTGATTGATAATCCTGTTTCCTCTGCTCCAGGATATATTGTAAAAAATGTATATGTTTTGCCTGGTGTACCCAAAATTTTACAAGCTATGTTTACTGGTTTGGAAGACAAGATATGCGGTATAAATAATATGATATCAAAAAATATAATAGTCCATAGTGCGGAAGGAGAAATAGCAGATTTTTTAGAAAATATTCAAAATGAATTTAATGAGGTTAGTATTGGCTCATATCCTTATTTTAGGCCGCCTGAGGTGGGAACTAATATCGTTTTAAGATCATTAGATATTAATTTAATTAATAAAGCATCTCTTGCAATTTTAAAGAAATTAACTGAATATAAAATACAATTTGAAGAAAATTAATGCGTTTTATTATTGGGAGGAAACATGTCTAATACAAGTTCTAATACTGTACCAGATAATTTAAAAAAATTAGAAGCTCTTTATGAAAGATTAGAAAGAGACCCTAATTTAGAAAAAGCTTTTTTAGAAGATAAAACAAAATTCTTAAAAGATCATGGGTTTAATGAAGAAGAAGTAAATAAGTTAATAAATGATTTGCAAAAAACTAGGAATGATGCCCTAGCTTCAGTTTTAAAAGACCATGAAGCTCAATTAAAATAAAATTTTTCTATATTTTTTAAAAAAGAGGAATGGTCAAGACGCATCTGGAGAGATGGAGATTTAAGAGCAGAATCAGGAGTACGGTGAAGAATTCCTTTTGTTCCACCTCTAAATGTTGCTATATCCCACGGTTTAATAAATTTACGTTCTGTGGTATTTTTAATAATCCTCTCATTTTTTTGACCTTTAAAATAAGCTTTATAGCTTTCTGCGTTAAAAGGTAGCCATTCTGTTCCTTGCCCGAAATAAGTTACGAGCAAACGTATTGGAACATTATCTATATGATAGCGAGTGCAACCACGAGAAGTTCCAAGAGAAAAACTAATAGTATTGCTCTTCATAATATCACAAAATATATTACAAACTTTGCTCATATCTTTAAGCCAATTAGTATAAAAAATATTATTTTTTATACTACAAGAGACTTTTTCATCTAATATATTTTGTATATCACTTAAGCTGCTTTTTTTACAAACCTGTCCACTAATACTAAAGGGCTCAAGTATAAGTTTCTTAAAAAATATATTAGACCCTTTTAATGCTTTTCTTTCTACAATAGTCAAGTATGATTTATTTTTGGAAACATTAGGAAGATTAGCTAAATCAATTTTTTCAACAAAAGACATATTAACATCAATATTTTTTATAAATATTAAGAAGAATTTAATACTTATAATAATTTAAAAACAATATTATATTGCATATTTGCAATACTATTGCATTTAATAAGATTAATCTACTAATTAATTAAAAAAAATCTATATAATTTTTAGACAAAATTTAGGATGGTGCCCTCAGCATTATGTGAACCTGCACTCCGAAAGAGGTCACGGATTTTAAGTCTATTACCTTAAGATTATCTCCGGTTTTGCGAGGCTTAAATGTCAAGAATTGTCACTCTTACGTCAAGCTTTATAGTACTAAATGCAATTAAGGATTTATAATAACTTTGGAGCAATAAAAGCAAAAAAACCACCAATTAAAAACAATATTACTGAAAAAATATAAATATATTTAGTTATTATTCTTAAGTTTGCACATA
>CAWVYV010000189.1:0-2285 GCA_963934475.1 uncultured Alphaproteobacteria bacterium
TATTATAATTGAGTTTCCCATACCTGAAACTACACTGCCTACGCTAGCGGCTAAGGCGCCACCTAAGCCAGCTAAAAAGCTACCCAGCATAAAAACTCCGGCCCTTAATAAATTAATATTAACACCTAGAGCTTCTAGCATTTTTGGATTAACTGCGGCTGCTCTAGCAAGTCTACCAAACCTTGTTTTAGTCATAATGAACCACAAAATAATTCCTACTATAAAACTCATAGCAACTATTGCTAAATGAAAAGGTGGAATTATTGCATCAAAAATAAATAATGGCGGAACTTGAAATAATTCTGGCACCCCTAAACCAGATAAAAATTCATCTCCCCATATTATCATTACTAAGTCATCTAATATTAAAATTACAGAATAACATAATAATATTTGAACAAGTAGCTCGGCATTATAAACCCTGCTTATAAGTATTCTTTCAAATAGAATTCCAAATATTCCTACTCCTAAAGCACCTAGAATAACTGATAAACCAAAATGTCCTGTTATAGACATAAGCTGCCAAGAAAAATAAGCTCCTAGCATATATAGCGCTCCATGAGCAAAATTTATAACGCCTAGAACTCCAAAAACTAAAGTTAAACCAGATGCCACTAAAAATAGTAACATTCCAATTTTTAATCCTCCTGCTGCCTGAGATAAAAAGCAAGCAGGTGATATTATGCAATCAAAGAGAGCAAAGATTTCCATGAAATAGCCTTCTTAATTATGTAATGTAATAAATATTAATTACAGCCAATTTTTATCAGTTAACCAAACTTTTTCAAGTTCTTTTATATTGTTCCAATCTGCTGGTTGAATACCAGTCATGTATGGTTCATTTGATATAGTAGTTCCCCATCCAATTGAATAATCTATAATAGTTTGATCTCTATTTCTTATTGAAACAGAATTGTTATCGCCAACACCTATAAAAGATTTTCTTGTTTTTCCTTTTATAGCTGCGGCTAATTTTTTATTATCTGTTCCACCAGTTTCCTTTAAAGCATTTATTAAGAAGTCAATTGCTACTGATGCAGACCATGACCAGTTAGTTGGATGGTCTTCATATAGGTCTGTATAAGATTTATCATAATCTCTATTGTCCTGTGTATTGGGCCAAGCCGCAACGTATCTAGTTCCAGAATGTAAACCTTCAGGAAGGTTTTTAATTGCACTCATAGTAGTATAATCAGCTAGATTAATTGCAAAAAGTTCAGTATTTTTAAAGATGCCATATAATGAAGCTTGATCTATGAAAGACACAAGGTCTCCACCCCAAAGGCTTGTATATACTGCATCTGGTTTTTTTCTCGCTATTTGTGTAATAACTTCAGTGTAATCAGGTTGGAATATTTTAGGCCATCCTTTTCCTATTATTTTAGACCCAGGAGAAAATTGTTCTAAAGCCCAAAAAAAAGTATCATCACTATCTCTTCCATAAGCATAGTCCGGATTTACTGACATCCAAGTTTTTAAACCTTTTTCTTCAGCAATTTTTGCAGCATATCGCGCGCTTCCTACTGAGTCATGAATACCTTGTCTAGAGAATCTAAATGTGTTCCAGGCTCGAATAGATGGGTTGGCAGTTAAAGATGTTGTTTCAGATACAGAATGGAGGCAAAGAGTTCCACTTTCACGAACGACTTCTTGAACCGCAAAAGAGGCACCTGATGCTTCAGCGTTAATAATAGCATCAACTTTATCTGAATTGATAAAATCTCTACAAACTCTTGCAGCTTCATCTGGCTTAGCTCTACTATCTCTTATTATTAATTCAATATTACGACCATCTAAACCACCGGCATTATTAAAATTATTAACTGCTATTTTTATTGCATTGGTTACAGAAATTCCTAATTGAGCAACTCTTCCAGATAATATAGTCGGAATTCCTATCTTAATATTATTTTCAGCTTTAAGAATATTTGGAAACCCTCCTGCTAAAGCAAAAATGGAGGCCGAACTTGCGCTTGTCTTTAATATTTCTCTTCTAGAATATTTATTTAATTTTTTCATTTAATTTCCCTATTATATCAATTATTTTATTTAACTTCTTTTTTCCATCTTCATAATTGGCGATATATTTCCTTCTAATCTAATTAGGTCTCCACAGCTGTCAATGCAATTTTCTATAAGGAGTTTTATACAAAAATTGGCAACAATTGCTTTTTTATGAAGATACAACGGAAAATTATAGCTTTGATTTTCTGATGATTGTGCAATTTGAATTTTTTCATTAATTCTTATTTTAGAATCATTTTTACAAAGATTAGCGCTTATAA
>CAWVYV010000190.1:0-2276 GCA_963934475.1 uncultured Alphaproteobacteria bacterium
GAATGATCACGACAGCAACAAAGAAAAATGATCATTATGTTTTAAATGGTTCAAAAATGTGGATCACAAATGGTCCAGATGCTGATTACTTAGTAGTATATGCCAAAACGGACAAGAAAGCTGGATCTAAGGGTATTACGGCATTTATAATAGAAAAAAATTTTAAAGGTTTTTCTACAGGAGAAAAGCTAGATAAGTTAGGTATGCGTGGGTCTAATACATGTGAGCTTATATTTGATAAATGTGAAGTTCCTAATGAAAACGTTTTAGGTGAAATAAACGCTGGTGCAAAAGTGCTTATGAGCGGATTAGATTATGAGAGAGTAGTTTTAGCAGGTGGACCACTTGGAGTTATGCAAAATTGTTGGGATATAATAGTTCCTTATGTGCATGAGCGAAAACAGTTCGATAAACCAATTGGAAGCTTTCAATTAATACAGGGGAAATTAGCAGATATATATACTTCTATGAATGCATCTAAGTCTTATGTCTATAATGTTGCACAAGCATGCGATAGAAATGAAACTACTAGAAAAGACTCAGCAGGTGCTATTTTATATGCAGCTGAAAAATCTACAGAAATAGCACTTCAAGCAATTCAAATTTTAGGAGGGAATGGTTATACTAATGATTATCCAGTAGGACGCCTCTTAAGAGATTCTAAGTTATATGAGATAGGAGCAGGAACAAGTGAAATTAGAAGAATGTTAATAGGAAGAGAAGTTTTTAATGAAACTATATAGGAGAACAAAAATGTGCTTAAATTTTAATAAGTTAAATATAAAATTATTTTTAGTGTTATTAGCTTTCTTATTTATGATATTTAACGTAAAAATTGCTCTTTCACAGGATAATATGCCGGATTTTCCTTATGACCCAGAAGTGCAAGCCTCAAAAGCAAAAGTTTGTGCAAAAGTTTGCCTTAGAAGAAGAGATGCATGCATAAAAATAGAAGCAAATAATCCAGATTCAGAGCAAATATGTCAAGGACAAATGTTTGTTTGTGTAAATCAATGTAGATAAACAGGAGAAAAAAATGAATAAAGCTAACATAGTTATTACAGGTTTTGCAAGAACACCTATGGGAAGTTTTCAAGGAAGTTTATCCTCGGAAAAAGCTCCAAACTTAGGAAGTATTGCTATAAAAGGAGCAATAAAGAAAGCTGGAATTAAAGCTGAGGATATAGATGATGTAGTAATGGGATGTGTTTTGCCAGCTGGCATTGGCCAAGCGCCTGCAAGACAGGCAGCACTAGGAGCAGGTATCCCCAACACAGCAGGGGCAACAACTATAAATAAAATGTGCGGATCAGGCATGAGAGCTGCAATGATTGCTCACGATCAATTATTAGCAGGGTCTAGCTTAGTAACTTTGGCAGGCGGTATTGAAAGTATGTCTAATGCTCCATATATTTTACCAAAAGTAAGAAGTGGTTTAAGAATGGGGCATGCTCAAATACAGGACCATATGTTTATAGATGGCTTAGAAGATGCATATGAACCAGGTCGTTTAATGGGTGCTTATGCAGAGGCAACAGCCGAGGCCTATCAGTTTACTAGAGAAGAGCAAGATCATTTTGCTATTAGGTCATTAGAGAGAGCAAAAAAAGCAAATGAAGATGGTTCTTTTAAAGAAGAAATGGTGCCTGTAACTATTAATACTCGAACTGGTGCAAAAGAAATTACTAATGATGAACAACCTTTTTCAGCAGATTTATCTAAAATTCCAAAACTTAAGCCAGCTTTTAGTAAAACTGGAACAGTTACAGCTGCTAACTCTTCATCAATTTCAGATGGAGCTGCGGCCTTAGTAATGATGAATAGCGAAGAAGCAAAGAGTAAAAATTCTATCCCGTTAGCTAGAATAGTTGCACATGCCACAAATAGTCACGACCCTGCATGGTTCACAACTGCTCCAATTGGAGCAATCCAAAAAGTTTTAGATAAGGCTGGATGGAACATTAAAGATGTTGGTTTATTTGAAATAAATGAAGCTTTTGCAGTTGTACCTATGGCGGCAATGAAGGATTTAAGTATATCTCCTGAAATAGTAAATGTTCATGGAGGAGCATGTGCTTTAGGGCACCCTGTTGGAACTTCAGGAGCTAGAATTATAGCTACATTAATTGCAGCAATGCATAAGTATAAAGTTGATAAAGGTGTGGCTTCTTTATGTATTGGTGGCGGAGAAGCTACTGCAATTGCTTTAGAAAGAAGTTAATAGAATATAAAGGAGTTTAAATGGATATTATTAAAAGTTCTCTAGATAGCTCTTC
>CAWVYV010000191.1:0-2267 GCA_963934475.1 uncultured Alphaproteobacteria bacterium
AGAGTGAAATTAAAAAGACAAATATAAAAGTTAATACATTTGACCCAGGCCCTATATTAAGCCCCCTTAGGAATAGTGCATTTCCTGGAGAAGATAAAAGAAAACTACAAACACCTCAAAAAGCTGCTAATAAGCTTATTAATTTATTGGAAAAAAGTTATAAAAATTAAATATATGGGTTTTTACTATTTTTGAACATTAGTCTCAAAGGCACTCCATTTAAATCAAACTCATCTCTTAAGTTATTTAATAAATATCGCTTATATGATTCTTCAAAATCACCTAATAAATTTGTAAAAAATACGAATGTAGGAGGTCTAATATTAACTTGTGTACAATATTTTATTTTTATTACTCTTCCTGATTTTAATGGAGGTGGGTTTTTTTGTTGTGTAAAGCTTAACCACTTATTTAGTTTTGCGGTAGGAATTTTTGTGTTCCATTTATTGTACATTACCATAACCTCATCCATTAAATAATCTATTCCAGTCTTATTTAATGCAGATATTTCTACTAAATGAACTCCTCTTAATTGAGCAAATGCTATATTTAATCTTTTTCTTAAAGCAATTCTCACATCTTCGGGTTTTATAACTATGTCCCACTTATTTGCTGCAATTACTAATACTCTTCCTTCTTCTACAACATGACTAGCTAAAGTTAAATCTTGACGAGATAATGCTTCATTACAATCCAGAACTAATATAACTATTTGAGCATATTTAACTGTATCAATAGCTGATTCAACCGATAATTTTTCTATTTTATCGATAACTTTACTTCTTTTTCTTATCCCTGCTGTATCTACTAACTGGTATCGTTGGTCTTTCCAAATTAGGTCTAACATTACAGCATCACGAGTCACTCCTGGTTGATCACCAGTTAAAACACTGTTAACACCTAGTATAGTATTGGTTAATGTTGACTTTCCACTATTGGGCCTACCTACTATCGCAAGCCTAATAGAAGGAGGCTCTGTAGCATCTTCACTAGTAGTTTTATTATCAATTGTTTTCATTAAACTTGATAAATTTTCTTCTAAAGATCCTAAGCCAATACCATGTTCTGCAGATATAATTAGAGGCTCTCCGTAACCTAGTTTTATAGCTTCATAGGCTTGGTTTTTTTGTGCATCGCCTTCTACTTTATTCATAACAACTAAAATAGGACACTTAACTTTTCTTAAAATTTTTGCACAAGAATAATCAAACGGAATTATTCCTGTTCTTGCATCAAGCATAAATATTATTATATCAGCTATATTTATTATATCTGATATCTTATTTAATATATCTTTACTCAATTCGTTTTTATTATCAACTTGATCAAACCCTGCTGTGTCATACAGGGTGAATTCTAAATTGCCTAAGTTAGCCTTTAAGCCTTTATTATCTCTAGTTACTCCAGGAGTATCTGCTACTATTGCAGCCTTTCTTCTAACAAGCCTATTAAATAATGTAGATTTACCTACATTAGGTCTTCCAAAAATTACTACTTTAGGTAACATATTACTTCCTAACGATAAGCTATTACTTCTGCATCTTCAGTATAAAAAATCATAGTACCATTTATTATAATAGGGGAAATAAAAGAAGGAGAATCTAAAGTGAATATATTATAATATTTACCATTATTACTATTTACTTTAAAAACCTTGCCATCTTGACACACCAACCAAATATTATCTTGCGCTAATAATGGAGCACTACATAATGGTGCATCTTTATCATCAATTTCTATTTCTTTATAAAGATCTGCTATCCACCTAATACCACCATTATTACTAAGCACATTAATTAAACGCCCATCATTACTTATTATAAAAACAGCATTGCCGTTAATAATAGGGTTGTTTGATGTTTTAATAGGTAGTTCCCAAATCAAACCTCCACTAATCGAATCTAAGACTGCAAACTTCCCAGATAAAGATGATGAATAAATTAACCCTTTATGCATTACCGGTCCAGAGTCAATATCTGTAAGCTCTATGGTGCCAGAAATTGCTCCATCAATCACTAAGTTAGTACTCCACAGTAAAGAGCCTGTTGTAGCATCTAAAGCTATTAATTCCCCTGTATTGCTTGGAAAAATAACTAAATTCGAATCTACAATAGGTGAAGCAGCTCCATTTGCAACAGCTGATACAAGTGAAGCATCATATCGCCATATTTCATTTCCTGTATTAATATCTATAACAAATAATTCATTAGCAACTGTCATTTGATAAATAAAGTTATTAAAGATAGAGGGAGCACCCTGCACAGGTG
>CAWVYV010000192.1:0-2216 GCA_963934475.1 uncultured Alphaproteobacteria bacterium
GCAAAGGCTTTTTCACTATTTAAGTTTTGCATAATTATATAGGTTTAGAGGCAGCATTTATTCCTGCTTTAGGAATTATTGTTCCTTCAATTTTTTCTTTAATTTTATTTGTCATCTCTTCAGAAGGTTCGAATTCTAAAGCTCTTTTCCATTGAAATACTGCTTCAATCTTTCTGCCTGAGTAAAACAGTGCATCTCCAAGATGGTCTATAATTATAGAATCGCTTGTTAACTCAACTGCTTTTTCTAATTTAATTACAGCTTCTTCATATTGTCCTATTTGATAGAAGGCCCAACCTAAGCTATCTATTATATACCCATCACTTGGTCTTTGTTCTGCTGCTTTTACAATCATCTCCATGGCTGCATTTATATTTATTCCTTGGTCTATCCATGAGTAACCTAGATAGTTTAATACTTGGGGGTTATCAGGAACAAATTTTAGGGCCATTAAGAATTGTTTTTCAGCTCTTTCCCATTTTTTTCCTCTTTCTAAGGCTATACCACTTGAATAAAAGAGAGGCCAATGTTTAAATTCAATTTTTTCAATTTTACTAAATATTAAGTCATAATATTCTATAGATTTATCAAAGTTCTCTGATTTATAAAATAATTCAGCAATAGACCGAGATAAATTAATATTTTCGGGATGTAGTTTATGAAGTTTATTTAAAATTGCAAAGGATTTTTCTGTTCCTTCTATATCATAAATAATTTCAGCATATGTAATTTTAGCGTCGTAGAATATCGAAGAATTATCTTTAACGTTTTTCAAATATTTTACAGCTCTTTCATTATTATTGATAGACCTGAATATTTTTCCTAATAAATAGGACGCGCTATCTAAATTAGGAGATAAATATAATGCAATTTGTCCGTATATAAGTGCTTGCCTATCTAGACCTTCATTAAATAATATTTCTGCACTATTTAAGAATATTTCAGCTATGCCATCTTTTACATTGTTGATCTTCTTACTTGGAGAAACATTACTATTTTTTAATAAAAATAATTCGTTACTATAAGGCTTAAGCCTTTCAAGTTTGGCTATAGTTTTATCTAATAACCCTTGGTTATTATTTCTTTTGAAGAACTCTGCCGCAGAAAGATATACCTGAGCATTAGCATTATTAGATTTTTTTATAATATTACTATAATTTATTTTGGCTGCTTCACTATTTCCAATAAATTCATTAATTAGTGCTGAATGATAATCATATATAGGCTCTAAAACTCCTCTTTCAGCTTGGTCTTTAATAATTTGTAGCCCCCCTGTTTGTTGATTTGATCCGGCAGCAGCCCAAGTTTGAAGTATAGGAAGGATATAGGTGTCTATGCCATTAGGAGAAACTTTCAGAAGTAGCTCAAGAGTTTTATTAAAATTATTAGAATCAAGGCTATCTAATACTTTAAGATATTGAGCTAAGGTGATCTCTGGTACTTCGTTTGAAATTTTAATTCCAATAGGGATAGCTTCTTTTATCTGTCCATTTGCTAATAAGGCCTCTAATGCAATTATACCTAAACCGCTAGCTGCTGTATTTTGACTATATGAATATTGTGCATAATAAGCTGCTTTATCTATATCGGTAATAGATCTAGCAAATTTACTACTGAGGAAAGATCCCACCTGATTGGGTCTCCAATCGGCAGCAAAGGACTGGTTTTGTATAAATATAAATATTAAAAGATACAGAATCTTCATAAAAACCATAAATGCACTCCTTAATGTTTTTATTGTATATACAGACTATACTAAAGTATATATAATATGGATTGTATTTTTTTAATTTTATTATTAATATAAATTCTATTTTTTGATTATATAAGCTTGACGTTCTAATTGTTTAGGGCAATAAGTGCATAATTAAAATGATTTTAAAAAAGTGAAGGAAAACTAAGTGGCTATTACAAAAAATAATCCTTTAGCTAGAGGCGCAAAGCAAAAAGATAAAACTTTTAACGGTAAGGTTGCAAAACCTGTTAAATATATTGGCACATGGCTAGGTCATGGAAATTATATTGCGGCTCAAGATGAAGCAGGAAAATTAATTAAAGATAGTGACGGTAGACCAATTCCATATGGGTCTATTTAATTTAGACTGTTAATAAATGTCAGAACAACCCATTAATTCATTATATACTGATGCTATAACTTGGCTAAGGGATATGGGGTGTGACGAACCTATAGATGATATTCAAAGAACATTTCATGG
>CAWVYV010000193.1:0-2199 GCA_963934475.1 uncultured Alphaproteobacteria bacterium
TTTCCTATTATGAGTAAACAAAAAGTTATTGGTAAAGATAAGCATTTCTTCTACACTTGGATTGAAGATAATTATGGGTCTAAAAAACTACCTAATTGGAACTTTCATAAATATCTAATTAATAGGGATGGGGAATTATTGCACTCCATTGCAAGCCGTGTATCACCAACTTCTAAAAAGTTTATTAGCAGTATAGAAGCAAGTTTAAAATAACTTAGATTTTTTCTTTTATAGATAAAATAACTTCTTCAAACATTTCAGTTGTTAGTCTTTTTGTTTGGGTATTATATCTTGAGCAATGATAGCTATCAAATAATAAAATATTATTATTAATATTATGAATATTGCCATGTTGAAATTTGTGTAAGGAGAGTTTTATATTAAAAACCTTTAGTAATTCTTGATGTGCTATTGTTCCAAGAGCTAATATTATCTTTAAATTTTTCATATTATTAATTTCAGATGCTAGAAATTTTTGGCAATGTTTTTTTTCTATAGTTTCAGGTTTATTATTAGGTGGAACACATCTAACACTATTAGTTATTCTCGTGTTTACCATCTTTAGTCCATCATTAACATGTTCTCCATATACCCCTGAAGCTAGTTTGTATTTTATTAAGCTGCTATATAAAAGCATGCCAGCGTGATCACCTGTAAAAGGCCTTCCAGTTTTATTAGCGCCTTTTAATCCAGGAGCAAGGCCAACAATTAGTATATTTGAGTCGATATTCCCAAAAGATTCTACTGGTGAATTATGCCATGTAGGTTCAATTATTTTATATTTGTCTCTATATTTTTTTAAACGAGGACATAAAGAACAGTTTTTTTTTGGAATTATCATTAGACATAATACTTCAATATTAATATTTTAATTTCTTAATAGTATACTGTATTTAGTATATACAATTATGAAAGATTATTCATTTATATGAAAAAGAAAAATAGTAATGTTTTTATATCTATTGGCTCTAATTTAAATGGGCATATGAATAATTCGAAGAGTACATTAAATATAGTTTTTAACTATCTAATTAATCATGGCCTGAGAGTTAGAAAAGCTTCTAATATATATATTAGCAAACCTTTTCCATCAGGGTTAGGGCCTCTATTTTATAATAGAGTAGTTTTAATTAAGTCTGATTTAAACCCTTTAGAAATATTGTATAGATTAAAGAGTATAGAAAAAATTTTTAGCAATAGGTCTAAAGTTAGAAATGCTCCTAGAGTATTAGATTTAGATATAATAGATTGTAGAGGGGAGATAATAAATTATAAAAAACATCTTAATTTACCTCATCCTAAGATGCATAATAGAGATTTTGTTTTAAAGCCATTATATGATATTTCTCCCACTTGGGTTAATCCAAGTTCAGGTGAATCAATAAAAAGTTTATTATATAATTGTAAAAGGTCAAATATTTCTGTTGCTAAATTGATGTAATAGATGGTATTTAAACGCATATAGTTTAGATTAATAAATACTTTATAACTAAAAAAATATTAAGGAATAAAAATGGCAAGAGTAACCGTTGAGGATTGTATACTAAAAGTAGATAATAGATTTGAATTAATAGTATTAGCTTCACATAGGGGAAGAGAAATTACTGCCGGTGCTGAGTTAACATTGCCAAGAGATAATGATAAAAACCCAGTTGTTTCTTTAAGAGAAATTGCAGAAGAAACTATAGTTGTAGAAGACCTAAAAGAAGATATGATAGTTTCAATGCAAAAGCAGATTATGGATGATGAAGCTAGTGCGAAAACAGATGAGGAATCGGAAGATTTAAAGAATACAGATTCAGATGCTAATGCTGAAAATACTCTTGGTAAGTTTGGTATGCAAATACAAGATAGATATGAAGATATTTAATAATTTATGGTTCTAAGTATGGAGCTAAAAAAATTCGATTCTAAACAAGAAAATAATAATGTTAGCTACTTTCAGAGTATTATTGATAAAGTAAGTAGTTATGATCCCAGCATCAAAAAAGATGTGCTTATAAAAGCAATAGATTTTTCTAGAGATAGGCATAGTAAGCAAAAAAGAGATTCTGGAGACCCATATTTTTTTCATCCATTAGCTGTAGCAAATATATTAGCAGATTATAAATTAGACTGGATAAGTGTAACAACTGCATTATTACATGATACAGTTGAAGATGGCGTAGCTACAAGAGCAGAAATAAGAAAAATATTTGG
>CAWVYV010000194.1:0-2198 GCA_963934475.1 uncultured Alphaproteobacteria bacterium
GTTTATCATTCCCAGATCAATATTTTGAAGTTAAAAGACCTGAATTTGTAAAAGTGAGTTATTTAAATATAGAAGGTGAAAGTAAAAAAAAAATATTTAATGGCTTTGAGGCAGTATGCGTACAACATGAAATAGATCATTTAGCAGGTACTTTATTTACTGCATATATATCTAGATTAAAAAGACAAATGATTTTAAAGAAAATGCAAAAATTTAAGAAAATTTTAAATAAACCTATATAATAAATTTATGTATAATAAACTAAAAATATGTTTTATGGGAAGTCCAGAATTTTCTATTCCTAGCTTAAAAGCAATTATAAAGGCTGGCCATGAAGTACCTGTAGTATTTACACAAGATCCTAAGCCAGCAAATAGAGGAAAAAAAATACAAAAGCAACCTGTGCATGAATATGCAGAAAGTATAGGTTTAAAAGTTTTATTTTCTAATAGTTTAAAAGATAATATTGAATACTTAGAAAATTTAAACTTAGATATGATTATAGTTGTTGCATTTGGATGTATTTTACCTTCTACTATTATTCAGTTGCCTAAATTAGGGTGTATTAATTTACATGCATCTTTACTTCCTCGTTGGAGGGGAGCAGCTCCCATACAAAGGGCAATTATGTCAGGAGATAAGCAAACGGGTGTAGCAGTAATGTTAATGGATGAGGGGTTAGATACAGGCGATGTTATATCTTCCTTATCCATAAATATTAATCAAAAAAAGAATGTAAATGATTTAACAAATGAATTATCTTTAAAAGGCGCAGAATTATTAGAAAAATCAATTTTGCAGTTTGCGAATAACATATTGAAGCCTAACCCTCAAAGTAAAATAGGGATTACATATGCTAAGAAAATCCATAAAAAAGATGAAATTATAGATTGGAATAAAAAAGCATTTGAAATAGTTAATCATATTAATGCATTGAGCCCATTTCCTGGCGCTAAATGTAGAATAAAAGATGAAACAATTAAAATTATTGAAGCAGAAGTCATAGAAAACAATGAAAAAGCTGATAACGGAGTTATCATTGATAGTTCCATAATTATTAAATGCGCGCAAAATGCGGTAAAAATAAATATCTTACAAAGGCCAGGTAAAAAAGCGATGCAAACAAAAGAAGTTTTAAATGGTTGGAATATAATGAAAGGCCTAAGGGTACAAGATATAATTTAAGATTTATTGGTAATCAATTGCCGGACATTTTCAGGTGGTCTTCCTATTATTGCCTGGTTTTTTGATACAACTATGGGTCTTTCGAGCAGAATAGGGTTTTCATGCATCATTTTAATTAGTGTGATTTCATTAGCATCTTTTAAATTAAGTCTTTTATATACTTCTTCATTTTTTCTAATGATTTTGTCTGGTGAGGTATTTAGTAGTTTTAAAATATATTTAATTTCTTCTATAGATAAAGGATTATCTAAATATAAATGAATATCTGGTTTAATATCATTTTCTAATATAATATTAAGTGTTTCTCTTGATTTTGAGCATCTAGGATTATGGTATATTTTCATTAGTTGCCAATAAATATTTTTTTTATATATAATTAGTATACTTAACACAATTTAACAGGTTATATATTTTCATGCAAAAAAATAAAACGATCTCTAAAAATAAATTTATTTCTGAAAGGTCCAAGCAAGGAATAAATTCAGTTAATTGGATTGGTGTTTATACTCTCTTTAAAAGAGAAGTTATGAGATTTTTAAAAATATATCTTCAGACAATTTTGGGGCCAGCACTTACTACTCTATTATTCCTAATAATTTTTGCAATGGCATTGGGTAGATCTGCTAATCTAGTTCAAGGTGTTCCTTTTTTAGAGTTTTTAGCTCCTGGCTTAATTATTATGGCTATGATTCAAAATGCATTCGGCAACACTTCATCTTCCTTATTAAGTGCAAAAGTAGCAGGCAATATTACGGATTTATTATTACCTCCATTAACACCCATAGAATTTGCTTCTGCTTTCTTGGCAGGAGCTATATGTAGAGGACTATTTGTTGGTGCTTCTGTCTCCTTATTAGTTCTAATTTTTGTTCCTCTTAAAGTCCATAATCCTTTAGTTTTAATATACTTTGCAGTTTTATCCTGCTCATTTATGGGGTTATTAGGTTTAATTACTGGCATATGGGCTAGTAAATTCGATCATGTAGCAGCAATCACTAATTTTATAGTTACAC
>CAWVYV010000195.1:0-2167 GCA_963934475.1 uncultured Alphaproteobacteria bacterium
TAATTAATAATTAATTACATATATAAATTATTTATATATAATTAATATATACTTACTTTAATAAACTTAAATTTGGACTTCTATGCCAAAAAAAAGAAATATTTTAATTTTAGAATACATCAAATTATATATAAATCGAGTAGTTCTCCTACTATTAGTTATTTTTATAATAAATAGTAAAGTTCTTCATGCACAAAATTTAAGCTTAATCCAAGATGCTGAAATAGAGCTAACTATAAGAGAATGGATTGAACCAATATTTAAAGTTGCAAATATAAGCTCTGAATCAGTTAACATATATATTGTAAATGATAATACTATAAATGCCTTTGTAGCTGGTGGTCAAAATATATTCATAAATACTGGTTTAATTTTAAAGTCAAAAGAAGTTAATGCATTAATTGGTGTTTTAGCTCATGAAATAGGGCATATAGCTGGTGGCCATCTAAATAGAACTATTAATTCTATGAAGGAAGCTAGAAGTACAGTAACAATAGCAACAATAATTACTGCAGGCCTAATGGCTGCGTCTAAAGCAGCAGGCTTAAGAACACCTGGCATAGGTAAATTAGTAACTTTGGGACCAACAATTGCAGAAAGAAATTTTTATAAAAATTCTAGGCAAAATGAAAAGTATGCTGATGCTGCAGCACTTAAATATATGAAAGCAGTTAATCGTTCGCCTCTACCTCTTGCTAAATTATTAAAAAATTTAGGCAAACAAGAACTTCTTCATGAGAATAGGCAGGATCCTTATTTAAGAACTCATCCTATTTCACAAGAACGTATCAATAGTATTATGGAAGCGAGTCAAAACATAAATATAGAATTGTCAAACAATTCCAAATTAGATGAAATTAAATATAAAAGGATAGTTGCAAAAATTATTGCCTTCACCAATAGGCCAGGCAAAACTTTATTATTGTACCCTAAAAATAATAAAAATATCGATGCAAAGTATGCAAGAGCAATTGCATATTTAAGATTGCCAGATTTAGATAAGGGAATAAAAGAAATAAACAATTTAATATATAATAACGCTAAGGATCCATTTTTTCCAGAGCTATTAGGTCAAATGTTATTTGAAAATGGACAAATATATGAATCTATAAGTGCATTACAAAAAGCAGCAGAATTACTTCCTAATAACCCTATTATATTATTGTCTCTATCAAGAGCACAAATAGAATTTTCTGGAGAATTAGAAAATAATAATGCAATAGTTAACTTAAAAAATATTTTAAAAAATGTGCCAGAAAATATTGCAGCATGGAAATTACTTTCTATAGCTGAAGCACGAAATAATAATATAGGCTTAGCACAATTAGCATCAGCAGAATCTTATTATTTATTAGGGGAATATAATCTAGCATTACAATTTGCAAATAAATCAAGAATCTCTTTTAAAAAAAAGAGTCCTAGTGATATAAGGGCATTAGATATTATATTTTTTTCTAAGGATAAGATTAATAAATTAAGAGATGCGGAAAATATAGATTAAAAAAAATTAGGATATTATGATGATTTATAACAGCAATAACAACTTATCTGTCTTAAGTAAGTTTATATGCATATATTTTATGTTTATAACATCTGTTTATTCAGAAGACAGGCTATCTAAGCAGAAAATTAATGATATGATATATGAATATATTATGGAAAATCCAGAAGTAATTTTAGAATCAGTTGATAAATTAAGAAAAAAAATGCAAGAAAATTCAAACATAGACGAAAATTATTTAAAAGAAAATTTTTTGAAATTAGCTAATGACCCCTCTATTCCTTATATGGGGTCTGAAAAACCTAAAGTTATTATAATTGAATTTTTTGATTATAATTGTGGTTATTGTAAAAAATCTATGGATGCTGTTACAGAATTATTAAGAACTGAATATGACTTAAAAATTTCTTTTAGAGATTACCCTATTCTTTCCCCATCTAGTAGGGTTGCTGCAAAAGCAGCTTTAGCTGCAAAAGAACAAGGAAAATATTTTATATTCCACTCTGCATTAATGAACATGCAAGGGAATCTAAATGATGAAAAAATATATTCACTGGCAAGCAAACTAGAGATAGACATTAAGAAGCTAAAAATTGATATGCAAAAGGCTTCAATAGAAACGATAATTGAAAAAAATGAAATTTTAGCTAAAAAATTAGATATAAG
>CAWVYV010000196.1:0-2153 GCA_963934475.1 uncultured Alphaproteobacteria bacterium
GAGCCAGTGCATTACCACTTTGAGTTCCTAAATGCCATCCTTCTAAAATTGTTGGAATGTTTTGGGCAGCCCATGGTATTGTTAAAGGCCTTCCGTTACTTAACACCAACACAATATTATTGTTTACAGCAAATACAGCCTCTAGAAGTTCTTGTTGAACACCCGGAAGGCCTAAATAAGCTCTACTTCTCCCCTCTCCACTATGCAACCCATGTTCACCAAGGGCCATAATAACAACATCAGATTTTTTAGCCAGTGCTATAGCTTCTTTAAAACCAGAAGTATCTGTGGTGTTTATAGTAAGTTCTGAGATAAACACAGTCTTTCCTGTAACAACATCTGCTCCTTTGGCGTAGGTAATAGTATTTCCTTTATATGCATTTAAACCTTCTAATAGAGATACTGCAGAGTTATCATCTGCGGCCAATCTCCAGTTTCCAAGTGGGCTTGTTTTATCTGAGGCAAGTGCCCCTATAACCGCAATGTTTTGTCCTTTTTTGGCCAGTGGTAATACATTGTTTTGATTTTTTAATAAAACAATTGATTTTTTGGCAACATCTAGGACCTTGCTATTATTTTTTTCACTCCCTATAACACTTGCTTCACGAGCTTCATCACAATATTTGTAAGGATTATCAAAAAGACCTAATTCAAATTTAACTTTAAGAATTCTTGAAGCAGCATCATTAATGAGTGCTATATCCACTTTTCCTTCTTTTACAAGACTAGCCAATTCTTTAACATACAGATGAGATTCCATATCCATATCAGAACCAGCATTTACTGAAAGTTCTGCGGCATGATTTCCATCTTTAGCATATCCGTGAGCAATCATTTCTACCATAGAGCCCCAGTCTGAAACAACAAAACCATCAAAATCCCATCTTTCTTTTAAGACCGTACGCTGAAGGTATCTATCTCCCGTTGCAGGTATACCATTGAGGTCATTAAATGAATTCATAAATGTTCTAACACCTGCATCATTTGCCGCTTTAAAGGGAGGTAAAATGATGTTGTGTAAGGTAGAGCTTCCAACATCTGAGGTGTTATAATCTCTTCCTGCTTCAGCAAAACCATAAGCAGCAAAATGCTTTGCACAGGCAACTATAGTTGATATGTCAGACAAATCTGATCCTTGAAAACCAGACACTCTTGCCGTTGCAATTTTACTACCTAAATAAGGATCTTCACCAGCACCCTCCATCACTCTTCCCCATCTAGCATCACGAGAAATGTCTACCATAGGGGCAAATGTCCAGTTAATTCCTGCAGCAGAAGCTTCTAAGGCTGCAATTTCTGCAGAAGACTTAATTGCCTCAAGGTCCCAACTAGCTGCTTCAGCCAGCGGTATAGGGCTTATTGTTTTATATCCATGAATAACATCAAAACCAATTATAAGGGGTATGCCTAGTCTAGATTGTTCAACAGCAATTTTTTGAACTGCTCTTACATCTTTAACTCCTCTTACATTTAGCATAGAGCCTACCCAACCCTTTTTGAGGTTTTCCATTTTCTTGGCGGCTTCCCCTGCTTTAGGAGCTGGACCTGTAAAATCCCAAAAACCATTGTATTGGTTCATCTGACCAATTTTTTCTTCTAAGGTCATTTGATCTAATAGCTTTGCTACCTTTTGATCTATAGAAAGTGTTTCGCTTTGCAAAACATTGGTTTTAAAACTAAGCAAATCTGTTTCTTTTTGTTTACAAGAAAATAATTGGAAAATAGCAAAGAAAAATAATATATGAAACGTGTTTGATTTCATGTTTATTGATAAACTCTTATATAATCTACTTCCATGGTTGAGGCTACAAAATTTGGATCAACTTCACCTCCAAAGTCACCACCCATAGCAACGTTCATAATAAGGAAGAAATCTTTATTAAAAGGAACTGCAGCACTGTTTGGGAATACATAAAATACACTACCATTTACAGCAAAGCGAATGTCTGCTTCACTCCAAGTAACTTCATAAGTGTTGAAATTATCTGCTACACCTGGTATTATGGTAGAGCTACCAATAGCATCTCCACCAGAGTTTCCTGGAAAATGTAAAGAAGATCTTATAAGATCTTGTTCAATTCCACGATGTTCCATAATATCAATCTCACCAGCACCTGGCCAAGGATTGGTTGGCAGATCTGCGCCAAGCATCC
>CAWVYV010000197.1:0-2148 GCA_963934475.1 uncultured Alphaproteobacteria bacterium
AACTATTTTTATAGTAGGTATTGTAATATTTGGATTATTAGCTTTTTTATTAGGTTTTAAAGTAGCCTTAGCTTTTGCAGCAGGTGCAATATTATCAGGTGCAGCCGGATATATCGGAATGGTTGTTTCTGTGAAAGCTAATGTCAGAACTGCTCAAGCAGCAAGTAAAGGATTAGCCCAGGGGCTTAGTGTCGCCTTCAGGTCAGGTGCTGTAACTGGAATGCTTGTTGCAGGTCTAGCTTTACTAGCTGTTACTGGAACATATTATTTATTAATACTAAATGGTGCTGTAGGTAGAGAATTAATAGATCCTCTGGTAGCTCTTGGTTTTGGAGCTTCTCTAATATCTATTTTTGCTAGATTAGGTGGAGGTATTTTCACTAAAGGTGCAGATGTTGGAGCAGACTTAGTAGGTAAAGTTGAGGCAGGTATTCCTGAAGATGATCCTCGTAATCCTGCAGTTATTGCGGATAATGTTGGTGATAATGTTGGTGATTGTGCAGGAATGGCCGCTGATTTATTTGAAACATATGCAGTAACAGTTGTTGCAACAATGGTTTTAGCGTCTATATTTTTTGTAGGTCCAGCGATGGAAAAAATGATGATGATTCCTTTAGCTATAGGTGGTGTATGTATATTAGCATCCGTTATTGGAACATATTTTGTTAAACTTGGAAAAAATGGTTCTATTATGGGAGCTTTATATAAAGGTTTTATAGTATCAGCTGCTTTATCTCTTGTAGGTATATACTATGCAATTGATTATGTAATTGGTTTTGGTTCTATATTTACAGTAAATGAAATTTCTTTCTCAGGAATGGAATTATTATATTGTGGAGTCGTTGGTATAGTTCTTACAGGTCTTTTAATATGGATAACAGAGTATTATACAGGAACTAATTATAGACCAGTTAGATCTATCGCAGCTGCGTCAGAAACTGGACATGGTACTAATGTTATACAAGGCTTAGCTATATCAATGGAAGCTACAGCTATACCAGCTGTATTAATATGTGCAGCTATTATAATTGCAAATATGCTGGCTGGTTTATTTGGTATCGCTATTGCTGTTTCAAGTATGCTTGCATTAGCTGGCATGGTTGTTGCATTAGATGCATACGGGCCTGTTACAGATAATGCAGGTGGAATTGCAGAAATGGCTAAATTACCTGAGTCTGTTAGAAAAACTACAGATGCACTAGATGCTGTTGGAAATACTACAAAAGCTGTAACAAAAGGGTATGCTATTGGTTCAGCAGGTTTAGGAGCATTAGTTTTATTTGCAGCCTACACTTCTGATTTAGAATTCTTTAGTCAAAATTCTGACCAGTTCCCTTATTTTGCTGGGGTAACATTAGATTTTTCTCTTAAAAACCCTTACATCATTGTTGGTTTATTATTAGGAGGTTTATTACCTTACTTATTTGGTGCAATGTCAATGACTGCAGTAGGAAGAGCTGCTGGTTCAGTTGTAGTAGAAGTGAGAAGGCAATTTAAAGAAATCAAAGGTATTATGACAGGTAAAGCTAAACCTGATTATGAACGAGCAGTTGATTTACTTACTAAAGCAGCTATTAAAGAAATGATTATTCCTTCTTTATTGCCAGTTTTAGCTCCAATTGTATTCTATTTTGTAATATTCTATATAACAGGTGGTGATAAATCTGCAGCATTCTCAGCATTAGGTGCAATGCTATTAGGTGTAATTGTTACCGGTTTATTCGTTGCTTTATCTATGACTGCTGGTGGTGGTGCATGGGATAATGCAAAGAAGTATATTGAAGATGGAAATCATGGAGGCAAAGGTTCTGAAGCTCATAAAGCAGCGATAACTGGCGATACAGTGGGTGACCCTTATAAAGATACTGCAGGTCCTGCAGTTAATCCTATGATTAAGATTACTAATATAGTGGCTTTAATGCTTTTAGCCGTATTAGCGCATTAATATAGAAAGCATAAAAACAGAGGAGTTTAATAACTCCTCTGTTTTTATTTATTAAATACCAGTCTAAATAGAAAACTAAATAGTTTTTTCCTTTTATAAATTAAATATAGGTTACATGTGCCCGGCCAGAAGCAATTTTTTATGCGGGTAGAATAGAGAAATTAAAAAAAAGTCCACAAAGTAAACTTAACTTTTTTTTAGAG
>CAWVYV010000198.1:0-2123 GCA_963934475.1 uncultured Alphaproteobacteria bacterium
TTATTTAGAGCTGTAAAATTTTATTTAGAAAGAAGAGTATTTCTTAATAAAAATAAGACTGTTGTATTTAATTAAATTTTAATCTTAATTGTGATGTGTTTTGATTTTTTTATAGAAATCAATTTGTAACTTTTTGTTTCACAATATATTTTGAAATCATTAGGTGCAGCAATGTCATCAACAAGAATTTCAATTATTTCTCCTTTTTTATGTTCCTTAATAAGCTTATTTGCTTTTAAAACTGGAAGAGGGCACTTTAGTCCTAATAGGTCAATTTTTACACTTTTTTTTATCATTTAACTTAAGAGCTCATTTAAAGATATATAGTTTATAGTATCCTGCTTTTTAACTTCTGTAAGGTTGTCATCAATTATTCCAAGCCCACTAGCCCATGATGCTGAGCTCAGTATGCCTGCACCTTCTTTATGAAATTTATTTAGAATTAAGTTGTTATCTTTATATGAAACTTTAACGCGCAAAAACTCTTTTCTACCAGTCTTTTTTTTGTGTTCAAAATTAACTTTAATAGGTATATAATTATTTTTTAATAACTTTTGCCCTGACATTTGCTTTAAAATAGGTATTCCTAACATTAAAAATGTTACAAAAGCAGCTGCAGGATTGCCGGGCAATCCAAGTATTGGCGTTTTATTGAAGATTCCAAAGCCAACAGGTCGTCCTGGCTTCATGGCAAGTCTCCAAACATGCATTACTCCTTTTTTCTCTATTAGAGGCTTAATATGATCCTCATCTCCTAATGACATTCCACCGCTTGTTATAATAAAATCATTATTATTTGACGCTTTGTGTAACTTTTTATCGATATAGTCTTTATTGTCTTTTAATATACCTAAATCTTGAACTTTATAGTTTAATTTAATCAGAAAATTTATAAGCATTATTCTATTAGAATCATATATAGATCCTTTTTTTAAAGGCCTATCAATATTACTAAGTTCATCTCCACAAGAAAATACACCAACTTTTAGTTGAGAGCAGACTTTTATCATTTTAATTCCTAATGAATATAATACCCCAATGTCTTGAGGGCGCAATTTATGACCAGCAAAAAATACTTTATCTTTAACTTTAATATCTTCTCCTAAATACCTGTAATTCATATTTTTTTTTATTTTATTCGGGAGTATTAAAGTTTTATCTTTTATAACACAATCTTCTTCCATGATTACTGTATCGTAGCCTATTGGAACAATTGCACCGGTTAATACCCTTATGCTATCTAGCTTTTTTATTTTTTTGTTGTAGGGATGACCAGCCGTAGACTTGCCAGCTATATTAAATTCTCTATTTCCAGGTTTGTAATCATTATATTTTATGGCATATCCATCTACGGCAGAATTAGAATGCGGAGGGATGTTAATTTTGGCAATTATATCGTTAGCAAGTATTCTATTTAGAGATTTACTAATATTTATTTCTTCTACTTTTTCTGTAGGCTTTATGTTTTTTTTAATTTTATTAAGAGCAGTTTCTAATTTTATTAATTTTTTTCCAAAAGCGAAGCAATCTTGGGATAATTGTGCCATTTATTTTATTTCTTTATTTATTAATTGGAATATAAATTGTGCAATTTGTTCGTAGTTATTAAGGTCTAATATCATCATATTTTTAATTTTAATTCTTTTATCGTTCGTTGCAACAGCTATAATATTTTTATCTTTATCACATAATAAAGGCTTATTAATTTCTTTTCTATAGATTTCTATTTTTTTTATATTTTCTTTTTTCCAACCCTCTACTAATATTAAGTCTACAGGAGACAGTTTTTTAATAAGGTTATTTAAATCTATTTCTTCCTTATGGTATTCATGCATTAATGCAAACCTTTTATTTGAAGAAATTAGAACTTCTCTGGCTCCAGATTCTCTATGCACATAAGAATCTTTTCCTGGTTTATCTATGTCAAACCCTTCATGAGCATGTTTTAAAGTTGAAACACTAATGTTAATTTTTTTAAGCTCTGGTATCAAGTTTGATATTAATGTTGTTTTACCGCTTCCGCTCCAGCCAGCAAGTCCTAATAGCATATTTTAATTTCCTAATTAATAAGTTGATTTAATATATAGTTACCCTAAGTTATGATAATGTATCTAAATATTATA
>CAWVYV010000199.1:0-2095 GCA_963934475.1 uncultured Alphaproteobacteria bacterium
TAAATGACTTTAAGCCATTTTCATCTATAATTTCAACTCTATCTGGTTTAGCTAGGATATTTATTTGTTTTTCAGCTCTAAGAATAACAAAGTTAATTTCTTGAGAAGCATTTAAATATATAATATCTCTAACTTCATTAAAATTATTAATGACATTGTTATTGGCACTAATAATTTTATCATTTGTTTTAAACCCTGATTTATATGCCACTGAATCTTCAAGCACACTATCAATTATAGGTAAGTACTTTACATCTGAAGGAATCCCATTAAAGGAATAAATCCCAAAGAATAATATTATTGTAAATAAAAAATTGAATAACGGTCCAGCTGCTACAATACTAGCTTTTTGTTTAAGAGTTTTACTGTGAAAAGTTTGATTAATTTCATCATTAGATAATTTATCTAATTTATCATTTGGCAAATTACTAGATAAATTAGCATCACCAAAAAATTTAACATACCCTCCTAAAGGTATTAAACATATTTTCCATCTTGTACCTAACTTATCATTTATACCAATTAATTCCCTGCCAAACCCAATAGAAAACACTTCTACTCTTACACCATTTATTCTAGCAACAAAATAATGTCCTAACTCATGTACAAAAACTATGACTGTTAAAAGTATTAAAAACCATATAATTATCATTAAAAACCACCTTTTTTTATAAGATCATAAGCAATAATACGAGCATCTCTATCAACTTCTATAATATCATTAATATTAGATATTTTTGAATTAGTATTTTTTAAAAATGTCATTTCTATAATATCAATAATTTTATTAAAATTAATCCTTTTATTAAGAAATGCTTCTACAGCTACTTCATTTGCTGCGTTTAAACTAATAACCGATGAAGCTCCTTTTCTAATAGCTTCTCTCGTAATTAAAATAGACTTAAAAACTTTCTCATCCACATTTTCAAAATTTAAACTTTTGATAGAAGTTAAATTTAATTTGGCTACATTTGTATAAACTTTATTAGGATAATTTAAAGCAAATGATATTGGAGTTCTCATATTAGGAGAGCTTAGGCCTGCTGTCATGGAACCATCATCAAATTCAATAATTCCATGTATAATAGATTCTGGATGCACAATAATCTCAATTTTTTCAGGGCTAATATTAAATAAATAAACAGCTTCAATTAATTCTAAGCCCTTATTCATTAAGGTAGCTGAATCTATACTTATTTTTTTACCCATATCCCATATTGGATGTTTTATAGCATCAGAAGGAAGAACTTTAGATAAAGAGTCTATTGTATACCCTCTAAATGGTCCTCCAGAAGCGGTAATTATCATTTTAGATATACTATCTAACTTATTTGAAGATAATATTTGAAATAAAGTATTATGTTCAGAATCTATTGGTATAATTTTAGTATTTTTAAGCTTAGCTTCATTAATTAATATAGGCCCAGCACATACGATAGATTCTTTATTAGCTAATGCAATAGTTTTAGCATTACCTATACAAGAATAAGTTGTATTTAGGCCTGCATAACCTATTATTGCTGCAACAAAAATATCTACTGATCTCTTAGAAGCCTCGAGAATTGCTTCTTCCCCATATTCTAACCTAGAATCAGACATGCTTAGGGCGTCTTTAAGATCAATAAATTTTTCTTTATTACTAATAATAACTAGTCTTGGTTTTAGAAGAATTGCTGCTTTTATAAGACCTTCTACATTATCTTTAGCAACTATAGTATCAACTATAAAATTATTTTTGTTTAACATTATTACTTCTTGTGAAGAAATACCTATCGAACCAGTTACTCCAAATATTGAAATAGATTTAGGAATAATATTATATTCCATAAAAGATATAACCAGTATATAATAATATGCTACTTAATAGTAAACCATCTATCCTATCAAGAAAACCTCCATGGCCAGGAATTAATTTTCCAGAATCTTTAACTAAATGTTTTCTTTTAATCCAGCTTTCAAACAAGTCTCCAATTTGTGTAAATAAAGAAAGTATTAAGCCGCATAAAAATCCATTTAAGGCTTTATAATCATTTATATAGAAATAAATACCTGAAAAAATAGTAGCAATTAATATTCCCCCAATAAAACCTGACCA
>CAWVYV010000200.1:0-2088 GCA_963934475.1 uncultured Alphaproteobacteria bacterium
CTTTTAGTTTCTATAGAACATGGTTTGTATGGTAATACACTATTTTTTGTTGGTTTAGGTTGGTATTTTTGGGGAGGCAGTCTTGCATGATTTATTTTTATATATAAAAAATACTAATGTATATAATACAAGGCTATTTAAAATATGCCATAAAAAATGAGTTCCATAAAAATTAATATTACATATATGATTATCCACTGCTCTAAATAAAATAGATATCGCAAATATAATATTAGCTAATAAAATATAGAAGCTGCCTTCAATTTTTTCTTTAAGTGCAAATAAATATATTATAAATAAATGCATTAAAATTATAATATAAAAACTTGAATCTCCTAAAAAGCTAATACTACCTTTTAATTCATTTCCTATATAAAAATAAATAACAGGTGATACTAAAGTTATTACTAATGAAAAAATCTTTGAAAAATTAAAAACAGAATTATTAATTATAAAGAGATAAAATAATATAAATAACAAAATAGCTATTATATCCAACAAACCAGTCATTTTTGTAGGAATTGTATGGAAAAGAAAACTTCCTATTCCAATTAATCCTATTAATGAACCAAAGATTACAGAATATTTTTCACCCCTATATCTTTTTAATATTAAAATAGATGTTATTATAAATGCTAAATTTGTAATACTATTTAAAGGTTCCGAAAGGAGCCCTTGAGCTGTTCTTTCACAATAATAATACATATACGATTCCACCTTTTATTATAATAAAATTTTTCTTCTTATTTTTTAGGTTATATATACTTCATTGTTTTATAAAAAACGAAATATATTTATATGAAAACTACAATTGAAAATAATGAGAATCAAAGTTGGTCTATTATATTTGGCTTATGGCTTATATATTTTTCTTTTGGATATGCAGTGTCTTCAATTGCCCCAATCGTGCCTTATATTACTAATGACTTAAATATATCATATAAACAAATGGGATTAATACTAGGAGCCTGGCAATTTACTTATATGTTTTTTGCATTACCAGCAGGATTTATTTTAGATAAATATGGTCTCAAAATATCAATATTTATTGCAGCTATGATTATTACGTTATCTTTAGTATCAAGAGGGCTATCAAATAATTTTTACCAAATGTGGCTAGCAGTTGCTTTATTTGGAATAGGTGGACCTTTAATTTCTGTTGGAGTTCCTAAGGCTTCTAGTCTATGGAAAAGTCAAAAAAAAAGGACAATATCCATGGGAATTTTATTTACAGGGCCAATGTTCGGAGGAATAGTTTCACTATCAACTATGAATTCTATATTAATGCCTTTATTAAATAGTAATTGGAAATTAGTTTATTTTTTTTATAGCCTGACTCCTTTTATATCAGGACTTATATGGCTTATTATTATTAATAATAAACCAATTCTAAATATACAAAAAGATGCTATTTTAAATATTTCAAGAAGCATTTCTGAATTTAAACTTATTATTACAAAAAAAAGATTTTTAATAATCTTGATACTAGGAACTAGCGCGATGTTTCTCGTACATGGGGTCCCAGGATGGATCCCAAAAATTTTATTTTCAAAAGGTATAAGCATTGGTCTTGCTAGTTTATTAGCAACTATTCCAATAGTAATAGGAATAATCTCTGCCTTAACAGTTCCTAGATTTACTAATAATGATACACGCATTAAAATACTTGCTCTCTTATTTATTAATGCTGCTTTTTCCTTATTATTACTTCAATCAAATAATCTAATGATTTTTATAATAGGGCTTTTCTTTTTAGGAATATCTACAGGTTCTCTAATTGCTATAATTTTAAATCACCTATCAGAAACAAAAGATATTTCTTATAATAATATAGGTATTGCAGGTGGCTTATTTTTTTCTATTATAGAAATTGGAGGAGTATTAGGACCATTTTTTATAGGTCTTATATATGACCTTTATAATAATTTTAATGTTGCATTAAGTTTATATGCTTTATTAATGTTTATAATGATATTTCCTTTATATATATTAAAAAATAAAATATAGTTTTTTAGCTTGGAGTTACATAAGCAGATAAACCTTTAACATTTTCGTTATATGTTAATTGATGATTACTTGGTGGAAATG
>CAWVYV010000201.1:0-2056 GCA_963934475.1 uncultured Alphaproteobacteria bacterium
TTGCAAACATAGTAGCTGCTTTTACTGTTGAACCTGCATAACCAACTAAAGCATGGGGCATAGTACCCATACCATTTTTTTTTCCAAAAAAATGCGCTGTAATATCATTAGCACTTCCTATAAAACCAATAGCACCCTGCTCTTTTTGTGCTTTTTTAGATCCTACAGAGGCACCATATGCCATCAGTTCTTGCATCTCTGCTCCCGCACAATGCCTAGCATCCATAGCTATAAAACCAACTTTTGGTAAATCACTTGCCATACCAAAAGTATTATAGGCTGCTACACATGCCCCTCCTAATTTTTGAAGGTATAATGTTTCTAAATCTGCTAAAATACTTAATTTACCAGAAATATACATTAGCACTTCACCTGCACCAACCCATGCCCCTTCGATAAAAAATTCCTTTATATTAATTTTATGCCCCCTGGAAGTCACAACAGATGATATCCAGTCTATTGCAATTTTTGGACAGTATATTACTGGCCTACGCATAAATACTGCGTAAGTGACATCAACATCACCATGTTTTTCAACAACTTTTTTAGTTAATTTGAAATAATGATCAGTTCTTAATTCTATATCAGTTTCAAAATCAGACAAAGTTCTTCCATTTTTTATAAAAAATTATACAAAAACACTTATTTGAAAAAACTATACTTTATCTTCTTATCTGTTAATAGTTAATAGTTAATTTTATCATAAATATTAATTGGGATATATATATATGAAAAATATAGCCCTACTAATTTCTACTTTTTTCTTACTTAATATAAATTTTAGTTATGCTCAGATTGCTGGAAATATAGAAGATAGATTAGAGGAGTCTTTAATTACAGAGTATTTTCCTAACTACTCTAAAGTTAAAAATAATGATAATGATTCAAGAATTATAGAAGTTTTAAATAATGAAACTATAATAGGTTATATATATTCTACTTGGGACATGGTCAAATCCTTAGGCTATGATAGGTCTCCTTATGAAATAATTGTAGGGTTAAATACTTCAGGCACCATAGCAGGAGCAAAATTAACGTACCATAATGAACCTCTTTTTGAACACGATGTAAGTGAAGATGACCTGCTTAATTATGTTGAAAGAACTAAAGATATTAACATTGCTAATGGTATGGCTAAATCATCTAGAGATAAGCCTATTAGACCAGATACTGTTCATAGAGGCACAATATCCTCAAATTTAATGCACCAAGCAATTTTTAAATCATCCAGAAATGCCGCGTTATCTATTGGTTTATTTGAAGATAAAGAGATAAACAGACTAGACTACTTAAAGGAAGTAAATCTTAATTGGGATCAATTAATTAAAAATAATTATGTATTATATAGAAAAAATTATATTTCAGAATATTTAATAAAACATAATAACAAAAGTAAAGTAATAAAAAATTCAGAAATAGCTATTACATTAATAACTCCTAGAGCTATTGGTTATAATCTATTAAAGAAAAATCGACATGATAAATACATGGCAGGTTTGAATAGAAAAGATCACGCAATATTAATAGCTGGAAATGGATATTCTTTTAAAGGTGATAAATGGAGATACAGTAAAAAATTTGATAGAATAAGACTTATTCAAGGAAAAAGTATAATAAATTTTAAGGCAGATGACCATACAAGAATATCTAAAATTCAGGCTAAAAACTCACCCGTATTTAAAGAAGTATCTATATTTAAAATTGATTCTATGTATAATTTTGACCCAACTAAAGCTTGGTATTTAGAATTATTAGACATTAATTATGAAGAAAAAAGCATCCAAAGCATTGTCATTCCATATATTATAAGTGATGAGCTAATAATTAAAAAAACTATAGAACTACCTATGTGGGCAAATATTTGGCTAGATTCAAAATTTAGAATATTAATTTTGTGTTCTGCATTATTAATTTTGACATTTATAACCATTTTTCAAGATAGAATTAGTAAATACAGAAAAATATTTAGGGTTATTAGAGTATCTTATTTATCATTTACTGTAATTTGGATTGGATGGTATGCAGGTGCACAATTATCAATTTTTAATATTTTATC
>CAWVYV010000202.1:0-2037 GCA_963934475.1 uncultured Alphaproteobacteria bacterium
GTAATAATGCTAGTTACATATAAAGATACATGCTTACTAGGCAGACAAAAAATATGGCCTCAGGGCATGCATTCCACACTTGCTGGGTTTGTAGAGCATGGAGAAACTATTGAAAAAGCAGTAGAGAGAGAAACTTTTGAAGAAACAGGGGTTAGAATAAAAAATATACAATATAAATACTCTCAAGCATGGCCTTTTCCGTCATCATTAATGTTGGGATTTCAAGCTGAAGCTATAGACCAAAAACTTAATATAAATTTCTCTGAATTAGAAACTGCTGCGTGGTTTAGCAAAGACTTTTTAAAATCAAGCCCAGAAAATACAAAATTTAAAATGCCAGGAAAAATCTCTATAGCCCGAAAATTAATTAAAGATTGGCTATCTTGAACTAATTATTCTTTCTATTTATATCACCTTTATAAACACCAAGAATTCTTACTTCTCTTGAGAAAAAGCCTAGTTCTTCTAAAGCAAGTTGTACAGAAGGATTTGAAGGGTGCCCTTCAATATCAATATAAAATTGAGCAGATGTAAAACTTTCTCCCAACATATAACTTTCCAGTTTTAAAATATTAACTCTGTTAGTAGCAAACCCTCCTAGCGCTTTATACAAAGAAGCAGGTATATTTCTAAGAGAAAAAATGCAACTAGTTAATATTAAACCATCACTTGGGTTAGGGTCATTAGATTCGGAACTCAAAACCACAAAACGTGTAATATTATTTTTAGAATCTTGGATATCGCTAGATAACACTTTTAAACCATGGATTTTTCCTGCTAGACTGGATGCTATAGCTGCGTATTTTACATTATTATTCTTTGCAATATACGCCGCGGCCCCTGCTGTGTCCCCCATAGTTACAGGCGATAATTCGTGCTTATCTATAAAATTTCTACATTGAGATAAAGCCTGATTATGACTAAACACTGAAACAATGTCACTAATCTTGGCGCCCTCTAAACCTAAAAGTTGGTGATTAACTTTGTAAAAATATTCTTTAACAATATGTAATGAGCAGTCCTTTAATAAGTTATGGATATCTGCTACTCTGCCTGCTCTAGAATTTTCAATAGGTATCATTGCATACTTTGTTGTGCCATTAATTACTGCCTCAAAAGCATCTTCAAAATTTTCACAAGGCACAGTTTGCATTTCAGGAAAGACTTCTGTACATGCCAATTCAGAATAAGCCCCAGATTGTCCTTGAAATGCTATATTATTTAAATTATTTTTAGACACTTTAATCATTGCTCCTGGCTAATGTTTTACTATTTATTACTTCTAATATAGTCACATGCTTTTTTAAAGTCAGCTAAATTATCAACACCAATAGGAAATTCGTCTACTATACCTACTTTTATGTCCATATTAGCTTCTAAAGCTCTTAGTTGCTCTAATCTCTCTCTTAACTCTAACTTAGAGGCCTTAAGTTTTATAAATTTTTCTAAAGACTCTCGGCTATAAGCATATATACCTATATGATGATATAGGGGACCATTACCATGAGGAATAGGTTCTCTAGAAAAGTATAATGCTTTTCCATATCTATTATCATTCTTTATAGACATAGCAACTTTTACTACATTAGGGTCTATTTTTTCATTTTCATCTTTAATTTCATTGGCTAAAGTGAATATATCAGAACTAATTGAATGCTTTAAATTTACTAAATTATTTATAGCATTAGAAGAAATTGTTGGCATATCTCCCTGTAGATTAATTATTGTTTCTACTTTTTTTAAAGGGTCAATTTTTGTTAGTGCTTCATAGATCCTATCAGAGCCAGAAACATGGTCAATATTAGTATTTACAACATCAATATTATAAGATTTAGCAACTTCATATACCTCCTTATCACAACAAGCGATAATGACATCGCCTACATTTGACTCTTTAGCTTTAATAGCCACTCTTATTACCATAGGAACTCCTTCCATATCTAAAAGGGGCTTTCCAGGCAATCTTGATGATTGCATTCTACTAGGTATAATAATTAAAGTTTTTTTCATTATTTATTCTATATTTTTATTCATATT
>CAWVYV010000203.1:0-2035 GCA_963934475.1 uncultured Alphaproteobacteria bacterium
ATTATTAAAAAATTAACAAGAAAAGAAATTAATAGCCATCTTCTATTAATAGATGGATGGACTATAAAAAATGATTTAAAATATATATCTAAAACTTTTATTTTTGTAGGGTTTAAGGAAGCTTTTTCTTGGATGGCTTTAGTTTCAATAGAAGCAGAAAAATTAAATCATCATCCTAATTGGAGTAATGTTTATAATAAAATAGAAGTTAAATTGTTTACACATGATGTTTCAGGGCTTTCTAAAAAAGATTTTTTAATGGCAAGTTATATGGATCAAGAATTTATAAGTGGAAAATAGAATATAATGCAAAAATTTCTTTCTTTATTTAATTTACATAATACACCCTTAATTCCATTATTATTTGGTATAGCTGGGACAGTTCCCTTTGTTTTTTTGTCTTTGGGAATATGGGTTTTTACATATGAATTAAAATTGATTGCCTTGTATAATTTAATAAATTATTCAGTATTAATTTTATCATTTACGGGGGCTATTCATTGGGGGGCAGCAATGATTAGAAGTGATAAAGGTTATAAATCATATCTCATTTCTATATTGCCTGCTTTATTAAGCTGGTTTTTACTTATAGGTTTTATAGTAAACTATTTAATTATTTTTATTATTTTAATAATTTTGTATTTAATAGTTTTTTTTATAGATGTACAAGCTACAAGAGAAGGTAAACTCCCTCAATGGTACTTACCAATGAGAAAATTTATAACTATTATAGTCCTCCTTTCTCTAGGTTCTGTATGTATGGCAATAAATATGAAAGTTATTTAATTTTTTTTTTTATGTTGTCTAAATAAAGAATAATCATAGTGCTTACTATTATTACCAATGATCCTATTACTTCATTAATATAAGGGGTTTCATTAAAAAGCATAAAGCCATATATACCTGCAAAAACTAATCTAGTGTAATCTGCTGGCATTACCACAGTCATAGCTCCTAACTTTAATCCCCAAATTGTTAGCATCTGGGCAATTGTTCCGCAGATTGCGGCAAAAAATATTAATGATAATTGAAAAAAATTTAAAGGCGTCCAAAATAAATAACATGGTATAATTAAGACTGTAGAAGAAATAATGCCATAATAAAATTGTATAGTTAAAGTTGATTCACTTGATGATAGTGACTTCACGCTTAGCTTAACACAACTTACAAGGAACGCACCAAGGAGAGCTAAACTAGCTGAAAAATATGTAATATTATTGTCATTACCCGGGTCAATTATTATTATGACCCCTAGAAAACCTACAAGTATTAATAATATTCTTACATAGCCAGGTTTCTCTCCAAGTAATAGAATTGCAAGAGGAACCAAAAATAATATTCTAGTAAACCCTAAAGTTACTGCTGTTGCTAATGGCAACATAGATAGTGCTGTAAAGCCTGCCATCATTGCTCCTACACCTAAAAGGCCTCTCAAAAGGTGCATTGGATATCTTTTTGTATTAAATATTTTTGAAGGGTTATTTCTAATGATTAATGGAATTATAATCATAAATCCAAAAATACACCTAAAAAAAGCTATTTGAAAAGGATGTAGTTCAGAAGTTAAGTACTTCACGGTTGTTCCCATTATTGGAAAAGTAGCAGAGGCTAAAAGAATAAAAATAAATCCTTTAACATTAGGGCTTAATCTCTCCCAGAAAGAATTAAATTTTTTTATTAATATCATGTTGAATTAATCACAGCTTAGAATTATTTTTCCTGTATTTTTTCTACTTAGGAGGTATTCTAATGCTTTGCTTGCTTCTTCCAATTTAAATATTTTTCCAATTTTAGGTTTTAATTTATTTTTTTCATAAAGCTTCATTAATTTAATGAAAGAATCTCCAATTAATGTGGGGTTTATAAATGCGTATTCTCCCCAATACAAGCCAATTGCAGAGGCGCTTTTTAAAAGCAATCTATTTGCAGGTATTTTAGGTATTTTTCCTCCTGCAAACCCAATAATAATAAATTTTCCTTCCCAGGCTAAATTTTTTATAGTGTCGTCAGCTGTTTCTCCACCAATCATATCAAT
>CAWVYV010000204.1:0-2035 GCA_963934475.1 uncultured Alphaproteobacteria bacterium
ACTGCTGCTGGAGCACCTTTAGATAGCAATTTTTATCAAACAATAAAAGGTATGGTAACTCCTTTAAGCATTCTTAAAGAAGGAGGAGATTTAATTATAGTTGCAGAGTGTTCTGAAGGTCTTGGGTCTGATGAATTTATAACGTCTCAAAAAAACCTTCTAAAGGTTGGACTAGATAAATTTTTAGAGCAAATATTAAATAAAAAACATGCAGATATTGATGAATGGCAAACAGAAATGGAAGTCAAATCTTTAAAAAAAGGTAATATATATTTGTATTCTGAAGGACTTAGTAATGCTGATAAAAAATTAACTGGTGTAAACATTACTAATAATTTAATAAAAACTGTAAATAAAAGCGTAGAGAAACATAATAATTATAATGTAGCTATTATACCTGAAGGGCCATATGTAATTCCAGTAGTTTAATCTATTTAGACATACATCAGAATAATTAAAATACCAGTTATAGTAATGCCAATACCAATAATTTCATTTATGCTTATTTTTTCTTTAAAATAAAAAATTGAAACTAATAATGTAAAAACTAATTCAATTTGTCCCAAAGCTCTTACATAAGCAACATTCTGAATACTCATAGCATAAAACCAACATAATGATGCAAGGGCACCAAAAAAACCAACAATTACGCCATACTTCCAATTACACAAAATTAAGTAAAATTGCTTAATATCTATATAATAAATATAAAAAGTTAAAACTATTGTCTGTATAAAAATTACTACTAATAGTGTAAAAGCAGAGGATAATATATAATTTGAAACATATAAATCATGAGAAGCCGCTCTAAAAAGTACAGCAGATAAACCAAAAAGAGCTCCAGAACATAAACCTAATAATACGGAATAGTTTAAAGTAGAAGATATATTTTTAAACTTATTATAAGATGTAACAACCACTCCTGCTAAACCAAGTAAGATTCCTATTAAACCCATTAATGAAATAGGCTCATTAAGTAATATAAATCCAAAAAATGCAGCCTGAATTGGTTCTGTTTTAGAATAGGTAGTACCTAATGCAAAATTACTAGTAGTGAAAATTTTAAGCAATAAGAACGTCGCAAAAATTTGGCACAAACCGCCAACTAAACAATATAATAAAAAGCTAAGATTTATATTACTTATAATAATATTATTTTGAGATAAATTATTTAATACTAAAAAATATATGATTACAAAGGGTAACCCATAGGAAAACCTTACGTAAGTAGCCCCTACATTTGATAATTGTTTTTGCAATTTTTTTTGAAAAGTTGATCTTAAGTTTTGAGAAAAGGCAGCAATAATTGTTATAGGTATCCATATTTCAATCATTTAATTAACTTTCTAAAACTTTAAACTTTTAATTTTATAATTATTAAATTTACACTTCAATCATTATATCATTATATTTATTATATAAGTAAAAATAAATTATTTTAGGGAGGAAATATTTGCATAATAAAGAACAAAAATTTAATGTTAACTTTGCAAAAAATGCAAAATTTAAAAAGGGATTAAGAGACTTTTTTGAATATAGAGACTTAGGTATTAGTGATGCTAGTAATGGAGATTATCATGCACATATAATAAAAGTTAAATCTAGCTGCAAAGGAGACCAAGATATGCATACTTCAGGTTTTCATAAGCACCTATTGAACTTTCAAATGGTATATATTTTAAAAGGCTGGGTTAAATTTATATATGAAGGAGAAGGTGAATTTATATTTAGAAAAGGTGATTGCGTTATGCAACCAGCAGAAATTAAGCATAATGAACTTTCATGTTCTGATGATTTAGAGCTTTTAGAAATTCATTCTCCTGCAAAAAATCAAACAATAATCCTAGATAATGATTAAGAAAAATTTACTTATTTATGGTGCTTTTATTTTTATATTTATGATACAAAATCTTAGCGCAAACGAGATAATTAGCAGGCATTTATATAATGTTGGCGATCAAGTTAAGTACAAAATAGATCGGATACTTCCTAATGAGTCTTCATACATAACAGAATCTAATTTAATAAATATTAT
>CAWVYV010000205.1:0-2029 GCA_963934475.1 uncultured Alphaproteobacteria bacterium
ATTTAGGAATAAAGTTATGTCCCTTAAAAAAACTATAAATAATATTTATAAGCCTAAAAATCCATTACAAAATATTAGAAATAAAATAGATATCATAGATAATAAAATCCATGACTTATTAATTGAGAGGGCAGAAATAGTAGAAAAAGTAGTTGAGGAAAAGAGAAAATATAAGGAAGCTAATTTAGTGGTTTATAGACCATCAAGAGAACATGAAATATTAGTAAGAATTATTCAGAGGCATAAAGGAAATTTACCTGAAAAATCTTTGATTAATATATGGAGAAATTTGATATCTTCATATATCAATATGCAAGCAGAGCTCACATTAAATTTTAGTTCCACTTTAGATAAAATAGTTAATAACCATTTTGGTGGAGATATAAAAAAAGAAAAAACAACAACAGCTATAGAAGCTATGAAAAAATTAAATGAAAATAAGGTGAATATTACAGTTCTACCTTACCCAAATACTCATAATGATTGGTGGGCAAAATTTAAGAGCTTTGAAAATATTTTTGTAATAGGAAGTATTTCAGAAAATTATATTGGGGTTCCCCAGGCATTAATTTTAGGCAAGCAAAATTTTGAATATGCCGATAAAAATATTGTTTTATCTTTATTAGAGATTCAATCAAAAGATCAAAAAAGATGTTCCTCATTATTGTTATTAGAGGATTATAGTATTGTTGCCGAAAAAAACATAGGAAATGGTAAATCTGTAATTATTTTTGCAACTAAGGCTATTTCTAGAGAAGAAATAGAAGGTAAAATAAAAAGTATAAAAAATAATAAATTTAACCTTCAAGATAGTCCAGAAATTATGGGATTATATGCGGTTTATAAATAAGGAGTTTAAGGTGGATAATTTTTTTACTTTTAATAGAGTAACATTTATAGGGTTTGGTTTAATTAATTCTTCTTTAGCGAGAGTTTTTAAATCTAAATCATTAGCTAAAGAAATATGTGCATACTCTAGAAGAAAAGAAACACTTTTAAAAATTAAAGACTTAGATATAGCTGATTATATATATGATGATATCAAAAAATCTGTAGAAAATTCTGACTTAATTATACTTGGGGTTCCCGTAGGTGCAATGACCAGCCTGGTAAAAGAATTTGCAAGTTCATTAAAAAAAGGAGCTATAGTTACAGATGTTGGTTCTATTAAAAAAAGTATTTTAGATTCTATAAGTTTAGAATTGCCAAATGGTATTCATTTTGTTCCTGGACACCCTATTGCTGGGACAGAAAACTCTGGTCCTGAGGCTGGGTTTGAAGATTTATTTAAAGGAAGATGGTGTATACTTACGCCAAATGAAAATACATCTAAGGAAGCTATAGAAAAAGTAGAGTATATTTGGCAACAAGCTGGTATGAAGGTTACTATTATGGATGCTGAATATCATGATAGAGTTCTTGCTATAACGTCACATATTCCTCATTTAGTTGCTTATTCTATAGTAGGAACAGTTACAGACCTAGAAGATCAATTAAAAACTGAAGTTATAAAGTATTCAGCAGGAGGGTTTAGAGATTTTACAAGAATTGCAGCTTCTGATCCTGTTATGTGGAGGGATGTTTTTTTAAATAATAGTGATGCAGTATTAGAAATGTTAGGTAGGTTTATAGAAGATTTAACAGCTTTACAAAAAAGTATTAGATGGAAAGATGGCGAAGCATTAGAGAAATTGTTTTCAAAAACTAGAGATATTAGAAAAGGAATTATATCGGAAGAGCAAGAATAGTTTATAAATATTTTTTTAAATTAGGCACTTTAATTAACTTTATTCCCATTAAGTATAAGTAACCATTTTGAATATTAATGGAAAAAAAAGCTTCTTTATTAGATGCTTCTGAAGCAAAGTTTATAGTATTTATTATTAAGCCCGTTTTTTTTAAAGTATTTTTAGAAATATAATTATTTTTTTCTAAAAGAATAAAAATATTATTCAAGTTATTAGAGCTAACAGAAAGAGTATTCTGAATGTCAAAATCTTTATCTAAGCTTATAAATGCATTTCCATTG
>CAWVYV010000206.1:0-1985 GCA_963934475.1 uncultured Alphaproteobacteria bacterium
TAGTTTTTCCAACTCCATTTTTTCCTATAAAAGCAATAGGGCAATTTGGAAAATCCACTTTATAAGATTTATGATTTCTAAAATTTGATAATTTTAAAGATACAATATGGGTATTAGCAAAACCATATTGGTCATTTTTAATTTCTATATTTGTTGAATTAATGCCCTGAAATTCAGACAATTATTTTTATACCCTCATCGGCATTAAAACAAATAAAACTTCTTTATCATCTTTATCATAAACAAGAGTGGGTGAGACAGAATCAGATAATTTTATTAAAATTTCATTACCTTTTATTTGTCGAGCAACGTCCAGAACATATTTAGAATTAAATCCTATTTCTACTTCTTCCCCATCATAGTTCACATCCACATGTTCACTTGCACTTCCTTTATCAGGGTTAGTAGCAGAAATTACTAGACTGCCTTTATTTATATTAATTTTTATAGCTCTAGTTTTATCAGTTGAAACAGTCGAAACCCTGTCTACCGCTTCTGATATTAATTGATTAGAAATGGTAATTAACTTATCATTTTGTTCTGGTATTACCCTAGAATAGTCAGGAAATGTTCCATCTAATAGTTTAGATGTTAAAATAACATTGTTAAATGACAGTCTAATTTTAGTTTCACTTAAGGATAAATTTATATTGCCTGTATGGTCTTCTAGAATTTTTCTTATCTCCAGAATTGTTTTACGAGGAATAATTACACCGGGTATTTCTTCAGCACCCTTTGGAAGAATCATATCAACTCTCGATAATCTGTGCCCATCTGTTGCCACCGTCCTTAATTTATCAGCACCTTCTTCCTTTATTGCATGTAAATAAATTCCATTTAAATAATACCTTGTTTCCTCTAAGGACATTGCAAAAGAGGTTTTATCTAATAGCCTAATTAGATCTAAAGCATCAATATTAAATGAGTGTTTAAAATTTTCTTGAGAAATAGAAGGGAAATCTTCTGACGGCAAACAATTTAATGCAAAAGAAGAGCTAGAAGCTTTAATACCTAATCTATCATTTTTTTCTGATAGCAATTCAACTTTTATATTTCCTGGTAACTTTCTAACAATATCATATAACATTTGTGCTGAAGTAGTAACTGTACCTAATTGTGCAATTTCTGATTTATCTAAGTTTACCTTTTCAATCACAGCTATATCCATATCAGTTGCTGTCAAGTATACCCCATCTTCTTTAGCTTCAATTAATACATTTGATAAAATTGGAATTGTGTTTCTTCTTTCAACAACAGAGTGAACATGCTGTAAAGCTGTAAGTAAAGCAGATCTATCAATAGAAAATTTCATCTTTAAGCCCTTTCTCTATATGTAAAATCATAAACTATTTTAGTAATTATATAAAGCAATATAGCTTATAAATTATTTATAAAATTACAGATATTTATACTTATGTTCTATATGAAAAATTATTAGAATTCTAGTAATAATAGATTCTATATAATAATTTTTATGCTTCAAGATTTCTTTTTAAGAGCTCTAAATCATCTGCTATTAAAGTATCTTCTAACTTAAGTGACTCTATCCTACTAACTGCATGCATCACAGTAGTATGATCCCTGCCTCCAAAAGTCCTTCCTATTTCTGGAAGAGACCTAGAAGTAAGTTGTTTAGCAAGATACATGGCTATTTGCCTTGGCCTAGCAACTGCTCTTGCTCTTCTAGGAGAAGACATGTCACTTAACCTTATATTAAAATGTTCTGCTACTTTTTTTTGTATTTCTTCTATAGTTACTCTTCTATTATTAGCTCTAAGCAAATCATGCAATACATCATGAGCACTTTCAATTGAAACTGGACGTCCAACTAATTGAGAATGCGCAACTAATCTTTTAAGAGCACCTTCTAATTCGCGCACATTAGATGTAATTTTATGAGCTAAGAATTCGATTACATTTTTAGGTACAATACAATTCTTTAAATCTTCTACTTTAGATAATAATATTCCTAATCTTAACTCATA
>CAWVYV010000207.1:0-1938 GCA_963934475.1 uncultured Alphaproteobacteria bacterium
AAATCCCTAATCCATGTTTCTTTAGCTAATTTATATTTTCTTAACGAAGCTGGTATACCTTCATTAAATATTTCAGCTGGACTTGTTCCATTTAGTACGGCCTGCTTAGCAGTTTTATCTATATAATTGATCCAATACTTTGTTAATAAAAGTTGCTCTTTTATTTTAATCAATTCTCCATGTCCAGGAACTATATAATCCCATTTACGATTTTTTATATCAGAAATATACTTATTCCAGTTAGTAATATTAGCATGTGGAATGGTTGGTGCTCTTTCATTAAAAACTAAGTCTCCTACAAATATAATTTTACTAAGTAGGTCTTCTATAACTAAATCTCCCTCTGAATGGCCCTGATTATATAACTCTATACTTACCTTACGACCTCCTAAATCAAGATTTAATGGAAACTCCTCATTATTCCCAAACTTAACTATTTTAGTATCGATAAACCAATTATCTCCAATTAATTTTTTTACCTGTCTTAATAGTCTGTTACCATATTTGAAATACATGTTAATTTCAGCTTGAGACATAATAACATTAGCTCCTATTTCTATAAATTTTGAAATACCAAATGAGTGGTCTGGATGGTGATGAGTTACTATTAGGTGCTTTATTGGAAGTGAAGAATACGATTTAATAATTTCTATAACTTTTGAAGCATACAAATAACTTGGGCCAGCATCTATTACTAATATACTTTTTTCCCCTATTATGAATCCCGTATTACTTATAGCACCTCCATTTACATTATTTAAATTATTTACATCCCCAAAAAACACATAAACATTTTTTGATACTTCAATTGGAGTTATATTATAAATACTTTCAGAGAAAGCTTGAAAAGAATTAAAAAGAACTAGTAAAAATACAATATTTTTAAAATATTGCATTACATAGTATTATCATTTTTATATGAAAAAAATTCTAGGCCGCGAGAATCCATAACATGAACTCGGACACTCTGACCTTTCTCAGGCAGATCTAATAATATAACTGGATCAGAAGATAAAGCTGCATATGTAGTAATATCTGCTATTGGTCCATCTTTGTCATCTACATGTATTTTTTTAATAAAATACTCAGGTATAACTTCACCATCTAAATCTACTACAAAACCTGTTTCCATAGGATGTGTAATTTTTAGCTTAATTCTTTGAGCTCCAGCTTCTCTTTTATATTCTTTCACAGCTATTTTACCAACTATTCCTGTTTCACATACCTCTATAGCTGGGTCACAAGCAGGAGTAGAACAACCTCCTGCGCTAGCAACAAAGACCATTTTAGAACCTATATACCAATTTCCTTCGTTATCTAATATTGCTGCTCTTATTGGTGAATCATCCTCTAATCTAACATTCATTCCTAATGCTTCTATATCTCTATAAGGTGTTAATGAAATTACTTGCTGGATTGGATTATTTTCTATCAATAAAATAAATTTTTTAAAATTTTGTATCTTTTTAGGCAGAGTAACTATTAAAGGAACTTTATGAGCTTCTTCAATATAGTCCTGCATTATAAGCTTAATATCATCAACAAAGAAAACGTTTGCATTTTCACCTAATAATTCGTTTTGCAAATCTTCCCATACTGCTGAATTTTTAGGATCAAGAGATTCTTTTGATTGAACAATACTATCAGAACTAGGTTTATTTCTTCTTTCAGTAGGGCTAGAAGACAGCTCTTCTGATAAATCTGCACCTGCTTTAAAATCAGAAAACGGACCAGAATAGGCAAATTTAGAATATAGAAAAAAGATTACTAAAAAAATTACTTTAAACAAATTATTCCCCAAAAACCATATTTTTTATGTTATAGCTCATTATATATATTTTTTTAATTTTGGATACTATATATATAAAAAAAACTACCCAGCTTAAATAATGAATGGCATAAAATTTAATATGATATTAAAGAAGCTATATAATAAAA
>CAWVYV010000208.1:0-1903 GCA_963934475.1 uncultured Alphaproteobacteria bacterium
TTTTTGCATTTACATTAGTTACTCCAAATAAACACGCCAAAGCACCAACTGAACTGGTTCCAAATAGCATTCCTCTCCTTGATATACTCATTATGTCTCCCCTATTTAATATAAAAAATATAATTACTATATTTAGCGTTTACTAGAGATAGAGAGAAGTCAAGTATGATTAAATAAAACAATAAGTATTAAACTATTTATTTATTTTAATTCTTTTTCCAATTAGTCTTTTTAAGAGCTATACTTTCAAGATAAGCTGCTAATTGATTAATTTGTTCGGTGTTAAGCTTTCCCATTCCTCCCCAAGCAGGCATTCTTAAATAACCATTTACTATAATATCTGTAAATGCTGAATAACCTCTTCTAAATTTTCTTAAATTTGGAGTTTGAAGATGACCGCTATTTATACCAGTTGCCTTTATACCGTGACATTTAGCACATTTTACTTTGTATAATTTTTTCCCTATTTCCATCGCGTCTTGATTACTTGATAATGGATTAGTAGAATTAGCATAAGAAACTGTAGAGATGAAAAATAAATATAAAATTAATATAGAAATAAATTTTTGAAGATTACACATAAAAATATCATATCATGTCAAAGATTTCTTATCTACTATCAAACAGTTAATCTATATGAAATAAAAGAAAATCTATTTAAACCTTCTAATAACATGTCTATATAATTTATTGTATCTTTTATGTTATATAATTATTCTGGATTTCTAAATATATAGCAGTAATACAGGATTTTTTACTCCTACTTAGTTTTTCATATTTAGAGTATAATTTAGTGAAAGCACCCCCATATAAGTGAGGATGCCATAAATAACTAGTTATAAACTATTCTTTACATGAACCTGTTAAATAACCAACACCTATTTTGAAATCTGAGATTTCGACAGTATATTCACATATAGAAGTTTTATTGGCATATTTGCCTGTTCCTCCTGTCCTCATCATTTTACCAACATTACCTTTAGAAACATTACGCTCGACAGTTGTAAATTCTATATCACCATCTTGGTCTGTACCGTTGCAATTGCCTTTAGCTATATTATTTCTTAGACTCAGTAAGCATTTCATAATAACTTTATTACCATTAGAATCTTCAGAAACTCCATTTACAGTCATATTAACTATATTGCTATTATCAATATTTTTAATAATGTCTATATTCTCAAACTTATATGCGCTCTTAACACTATAGTCAGCATTTGCTAAACCAGATAATAGTAAAATAAATACTGATATTATAAATAATCTCATTGTTTTCACCTTATTTGTTATTATTATTTTTCTTCTAGTATTTCTATATTAACTATTTTTATTATTGTCTAATGTATTTATTATAGGTAATTTTTGCTATTAATAAATTTATCTCCTGTAATATACAGTAATATTTATAATAATTATTTATTTACTAATAATAAAAATTAGCATAGGATATAAATCCAACGTAATGGAAAATATATGTCAAAAATCATTAAATCATCTACTGGAACTCTTGCAGATCCAAAAAGAATAGCAAGAGGAAGCGCATCAAATGTTATAAAAAAAGGTGCCTTTTATACTTTTTCTTTAACAATTGATAATGAAGATATTAGAGAATATTCTTTTACTGATAGAATTAGAGCAGATACAATGAGGGAAATTCTTATCAGTCACTTAGAAACTAAAATAATAAATGACCTAAAAAAATGAAATAACTTAAAATAAAACTATCTCTGTTTAGATAGTGGTAGAAAGGTTTTTAGTTTCAGGTTTATTACCTCTCGTCTTTGACACTATATCTAATGCCTTGAGTGCACATGAAGTATGCCCATGAGGCTTTGCATATTTATATTAAGCCTCTACTTCAGCAACCACATAACCTATATAGTAACTTTAAAAAATTAAAGGC
>CAWVYV010000209.1:0-1903 GCA_963934475.1 uncultured Alphaproteobacteria bacterium
GTACACAAGTTAATATTAGACCTCCTACATTCGTATTTTTTACAAATTTATTAGGAGATTTTGAAGAATCATATAAACGATATTTATTAAATAACTTAAGAGATGAATTTGATTTAAATGGCGTGCCTTTGAGACTAATGTTCAAAAATAGTAAGAACCCATATATTTAATTCTTATAACTTTTTTCTAATAAATTCATAAGTTTATTAGCAGCTTTTTGAGGCGATTTTAGTTTGCTTTTATCTTCGCCAGGAAATGCACTCTTTCTAAGAGGACTTAATATAGGACCTGGGTCAAATGTATTAACTTTTATATTAGTTTTTTTAATTTCACTTTGCCAATTATTAATCATTGATTCTATAGAACTACTAGTTAGTGAATAAGCAGAAAAATAAGGTTCATTATATGTCTTTTCTTTACATGTTAAGAAATAGGCTCTGCCATAATTTGATAGCCTTAATAAAGGGTCTAGTGATCTTATTAATTGCCAATTAGCAGTGATATTAATATTTACTATTTTATTGAAATCTTTAGGTGTTATATGGTTAATTGGACTTAATTTAGGAAAATAAGAAGAGCAACTAACTAAAATATCTAATTTTTTAAATTTTTCATAAATTTCTCTTCCCAATTTATCTATAGACCTGCCATGATTTAAGTCTAAAGGAATAATAGTGGGTTTATATACGGCAGCAGTAACAATCTCATCATAAAGTGTTTCTAGTTTTTTCATATCTTTAGATAACAAAACTACTTCTATATTTTTTGTAATTAAGCTATAAGTAATTTCTTTTCCTAATGTACCAGTGGCACCAGTAATTAGAGCTATTCTTTTATTCATGACTAATCTTATTTACTTTTGATTAAGAAGGGATAATTGTTTTGCTAAAGCACCTTCATCTCTATCTGCTAACCTTGTGGGGTATTCACCGGTAAAACAATGATCTGTATATTGAGGATCATTATTGTTCCTATAGTTATGGCCCATAGACTTATATAGCCCATCTAAAGATAAGAAATGCAAACTATCTAGCTTTAGTAATTCTCTAATTTCTTCTACAGATTTACTAGAAGCTATTAATTCACTTAAACTAGGAGTATCTATACCATAGAAATCAGGATATTTTATTGGAGGACTAGATATTCTCATGTGAACTTCTGATGCGCCAGCATTTCTCATCATTTCTACAATTTTTATTGCAGTTGTTCCTCTCACTATAGAGTCATCTATTAAAACCACTTTTTTATTTTCTATGAGAGCTTTATTTGTATTATGTTTTAACTTTATACCTAATTGTCTAATCGTTTGAGTAGGCTCGATAAAAGTTCTACCAACATAGTGATTTCTTATTATTCCTAAATCATAGGGTATTTTTGATTCTTCAGCAAAACCTAAAGCGGCAGGGACCCCTGAATCTGGAACAGGTATTACAATATCCGCACTTGTCGGCATTTCTTGTGCTAATTGTTTTCCCATTTTTTTTCTACAAGCATAAATATTTTTTCCTCCCATAACACTGTCAGGGCGAGCAAAATATATATATTCAAAAATACATGGCCTAGCCTTTACCTTAGGAAAAGGTTTATATGATCTAACTCCATTTTTATCTATAACTACCACTTCACCATTTTCAATATCTCTAATGTATTTAGCACCAATTATATCAAGGGCACATGTTTCAGACGCTATAATTTTAGCACCATTTAAATCTCCTAGCACTAAAGGCCTTATACCTAGAGGGTCTTTAATAGCAATCAATTTTTTATTAGTGAGAAGCCCTATGCTATAGGCACCTTCAAGTTCATATAAAGCATCTATTACTTTTTTAACAATACTTGTTTTATTACTTTGAGCTATTAAATGAAGAAATGCTTCTGTATCTGTAGTAGATTGAAATATAGC
>CAWVYV010000210.1:0-1896 GCA_963934475.1 uncultured Alphaproteobacteria bacterium
TTTTTATCTATTTTTAACTTTAATATTTATACCTTACTTATAGGAATTTTTCTTATATATTTAATATTAGGCATGGTTTTAGAAAGCTTATCTATGATGATGCTAACTGTTCCTATATTTTACCCTTTGGTAGATGCAATGGGAGGCAATTTAATCTGGTTTGGAATACTTGTAGTCGTTGCTGTTGAAATAAGCTTAATAACTCCACCTATAGGGCTAAATGTACATGTATTAAAAACACTCGTTAAAGATCAAGTCCGTTTAAAAACTATTTTTAAAGGAGTAATACCATTTGTAACCATGGATATTATTCGTCTACTAGTTCTTATATTAATACCTGGAATAACCTTACTAATTCCTAACAGTGTTATTCCTTAATATTTTATATAATTTTATTTATTATTAATAAGCCTATAATGATTAACATGTATAAAAATATATTTTTAAATAATTTTTCATCTAATTTAAGCTGAAGTTTTCTTCCGAAATACATACCTATAAAAGAAGGAAGGACTGCATAAGAAGAATATGCAAATAGTTCCAAAGACCATAATTTATTTCCAGTTAATGAAAAGCCTAAACAAAAACTGGCTGATATTAATATAAGAGCAATACTTTGTAAAAACTCTTGTTTCGTCATTTTTAATGAATAAACATAAAATGCTAAAGGAAAAACAAATGTTCCTGTTGAACCTCCAAAAAACCCACTAAATACTCCAACTAATGCACCTAGTACTTTTTCATATTTTTTTGATATAACTATTCTTTTTACAAAAAGACTAAAACATCCATAAAGGCATAATAAACAACCTAGAAGTAATGTTAAAAAATTACTATTTTTAACTAAGATGCTTGAGCCCAAGAATGAAAACACAAACATAAAGATAAGAAGTGGCCACATTCTATAAATTATTTTTGAAATTTTAATTTTACCAAAAACCTGCCATAGATTAGTCAATAGTCCAGGCATAACTACTAAAGCAATTGCAATTTTAATACCCATAAACATTGTTAAAAAAGCTATAGAGAAAGATGGTAGCCCAATTCCTGACAAACCTTTTACAAAACCTCCCCAAAAAAATACTACTGAAATTAGTATTAATACCTCTATATCAAACAATCTATTATACTTTCTTATAAAAATATTGCATTCAATACACTTTAGCATTTATGCTTATTTTATGAATAATAATATAGTAACACATGTTGGTAGCTGCCATTGTAAAGAAGTACAATTTGAAGCTACAGGTGAGGAGAATATAGAAGTTATAATATGCTCTTGCTCAATTTGTTCTATTAATAATTATAAACATTATATAGTACCTAAAGAAAGCTTTAAACTATTAAAAGGTAAGAATTCTCTTACTACATACACATTTAATACTAAATTAGCTCGCCATATGTTTTGTAATGCATGTGGAGTAAAATCATTTTACACTCCACGATCACACCAGAATAGTATTAGTATTAATATTAACTGCATCAATTCAGATACAGTAAAAAGTATTAAAATTATAAATTTTGATGGAAAAAACTGGGATAAAAATATAGCAAAAATAACATAAAGTTAATAGGAAATATTATGAAAAATAAAAATATAAAAAGAAGATCCTTTTTAAAAGCAACAGCAACAGCTGGTATTGCTTATTCTGCTTTTCCTAGCCCTGCCATTTCTAAGAATAGATTAAAATGGAAAATGGTTACTACTTGGCCTAAAAATTTTCCAGGTGTTGGAACAACTGCTGAAAAAATAGCTCAAAGTATTACTAAAGCTTCTGATGGTCGATTAGAAATTAAAGTATATGGTGCTGGAGAAATAGTTCCGGCTTATGAAGTTTTTGATGCAGTAAGGCAAGGAACTGCTGAGATGGGTCATGGATGGAGCGGTTATTGGAT
>CAWVYV010000211.1:0-1888 GCA_963934475.1 uncultured Alphaproteobacteria bacterium
TGCCCATAGTTTAAAAGATAAGATTGAATACTTAAAAAATTTAAATTTAGATATGATTATTGTTGTTGCATTTGGTCATATTTTACCTTCTTCTATTATAGACTTGCCTAAATTTGGATGTATTAATTTGCATGCATCTTTGCTGCCTCGTTGGAGAGGTGCAGCGCCAATACAAAGGGCAATTATGTCAGGAGATGCTCAAACAGGTGTAGCCGTGATGCTTATGGATGAAGGGCTAGATACGGGGGGCGTTATTTCTACTTTATCAGTAGATATTAATCCAAAAAATAATGTAATTAAGCTAACCAATGAATTATCTTTGAAAGGCGCTGATTTACTAGAGAAATCAATCTTACAATATGCTGACGGTACATTAAAGCCTATACCTCAAAGTAAAGTAGGAATTACCTATGCCAATAAAATACATAAAAAAGATGAGGTTATAAATTGGAATAAAAAAGCATCTGAAATAGTAAATCATATTAATGCATTAAGTCCTTTCCCTGGAGCTAAATGCCGAGTGAAAGATGAAATAATTAAAATTATTGAAGCTGATGTTATAGAAAATAATGAAAAAGTTGATAACGGCGTTATTATTGATTCTTCTATAGTTATAAAATGTGCGCAAAATGCTATAAAAGTAAAAGTTTTACAAAGACCGGGGAAAAAAGCTATGCCAACAAAAGAAGTTTTAAATGGCTGGAGAATAGAAAAAGGTTTAAGAGTACAAGATATAGTTTAGGATTTATTGGTAATTAATTGCTTAACATTTTCAGGTGGCCTGCCTAATATTGCTTTATTTTTTGATATAACTATGGGTCTTTCAAGTAAAATAGGGTTTTCATGTATCATTTTAATTAGCATGTCTTTATTAGCATTTTTTAAATCAAGTGTTTTATATATATCTTCATTTCTTCTAACTATATTTTCTGGAGAAGTATCTAGAAGTTTTAAGATATATTTAATTTCTTTTATAGACAAAGGGTTTTCTAAATATAGATGAATATCTGGTTTAATATCATTGTCTAAAATAATCTTAAGTGTTTCTCTCGATTTTGAGCATCTAGGGTTATGATATATTTTCATTAGTTGCCAATAATTTTTATTATTATATATAATTACTATACTTAATGTAATTTAACAGGTTATATATTTTCATGCAAAAAAATAAAACCACCTCTAATAATAGATTTATTTCTGAAAGGTCTAAAGTAGGAATAAATACGGTCAATTGGATTGGCGTTTACACCCTCTTTAAAAGAGAAGTTATGAGGTTTTTGAAAATATACCTACAGACAATTTTAGGGCCAGCTCTCACTACTCTATTATTTCTCATAATTTTTGCAATGGCATTGGGCAGGTCTTCCAAACTTGTTCAAGATATTCCTTTTTTAGAATTTTTAGCTCCAGGTTTAATTATAATGGCTATGATTCAAAATGCTTTTGGTAACACTTCATCTTCATTATTAAGTGCAAAAGTAGCAGGTAATATTACAGATTTGTTGTTGCCTCCATTGACAGCTATAGAGTTTGCTTCAGCTTTCTTAGCAGGTGCTATATGCAGAGGCCTATTTGTTGGGGTTTCTGTTTCTTTGTTAGTTTTGTTTTTTGTACCTCTTAAAATTTATAGTCCTTTAGTTTTAATATACTTTTCAGTTCTATCATGCTCATTTATGGGGCTATTGGGTTTAATTTCGGGGATATGGGCTAGTAAGTTTGATCACATAGCAGCAATTACTAATTTTATTGTTACTCCTCTTTCATTATTATCAGGAACATTTTACTCTATCACAATACTTCCTAAAAATTTTTATATAATTAGTCAATTAAATCCATTTTTTTATATGATAGACGGTTTTCGCTTTTCCATGATAGGTTATGCTGACTC
>CAWVYV010000212.1:0-1856 GCA_963934475.1 uncultured Alphaproteobacteria bacterium
ATAAAAATTTAATTAGTCATAATAATATAATTATTGATTCTAAGTCTGGTGTTTCTGGAGCAGGTAGAACTCTTAAGAACAGCTTGTTGTTTGGAGAAGTTTCTGATGGTTTTACAGCCTATGGTTTAGGTTCTCATAGGCATAGGCCGGAGATACAATCACAGCTTAATAATAGCCAAAGTTCAGATATTAAAGTGGTTTTTACACCTCATTTATTACCTATAAAAAGAGGAATATTATCAACGATATATTTTGATATTAATGACAATTGTAATATTGATGATATTAAGGACTGCCTTAATGATACGTATTTAAATGAAAAATTTGTAAATTTTGTTGATGGTGTGCCTTCTACTCATGAGGTAAGAGGAACCAATATGTGTAAAATGGGCCTTGCGTATGATGCAGTTACAAATAAAGCAATTATTATTTCAGTTTTAGATAATTTAGTTAAAGGTGCAGCAGGACAAGCTATTCAAAATTTAAATTTAATGATGGGTTTTAATGAATCAGAAGGCTTGGTTAATGTTTCGATGTTCCCGTAATTTTTTTTTAATTTTAAGCATAAAAAATATAGTTATGTTTAAAAGGTACTTTTTAATAATAAGTTCTTTTATTATAATATGTTCTTCTTGTTCTCATAAAGATGTTTATTTATTTGATGAGGAAGCAAAAGACTTAAAAGAGTTTATAGAATGGACTATAAACTATGACTCTGATAATATCGTTGTAAAAAATTATAGGCCTGTATCTTCAAAGACACTTTCTGACATTGTAAGCCTAGATAATGAGGGTATTTCTATTACTCATAATAAAGGTACCATAATTGCAGTATTGTATTTTAATGATAATGAGGCTTTTATAAATAAAAATCAAAAGGATTTGCTTATTTTAGTATCTAAATCTCAAATATTTGAAGATTTTAATATTCTTATCGAATCAAATAATATAAAACCTATCATGCCAGGTGTTACAGATAAAATTATAGAAAATTTATTATCTAATGGTGTTAAAAGTAACTATATAAATTTAAATTATTTAAGTGCTAGTAATAAAAAACTAATAATTAAGCTGATAAAGTTATTATAAGTATTAAGGTATAATATGGGTTTTAAAGATAATTTTGACAGAATAGAGAGATTGCCACCATATGTTTTTGCTGAAGTAAACTCAATGAAAGCTAAAGAGCGCGCTCTAGGTGAAGATATTATAGATTTTGGAATGGGGAATCCAGATACTCCAACTCCTAAGCATATAGTTGATAAATTATGTGAAACAGTGCAAGATTCTAAGTCGCATAGGTACTCTGTTTCTAGAGGTATAATAGGATTAAGGAGAGCACAATCAAATTATTATAAAAGAAGATTTAATGTAGATGTGGACCCTGAGACAGAAGTAGTGGTTACATTAGGTTCAAAAGAAGGTTTAGCTAATTTAGCATCTGCTATTACTTCTAGTGGAGATCATGTCATTGTTCCTAATCCAAGTTACCCTATTCACCCCTATGGATTTATAATTGCAGGAGCAACAGTTCAATCAATAGATAGTAAGCCAGATCAGTTATTTGTTAAGAATTTGTATAATATTTTATCCTCGCATAATAATAAAGCTAAAGTATTAGTCTTAAATTATCCAAATAACCCTTCAACAGAGATAGCTTCCTTAGATTTTTATAGAGAAGTGGTTGATATATGTATAAAATTTGGCGTTTATATTCTTTCAGACCTAGCTTATGCAGAAATATATTTTGATGGGTTTATCCCTCCATCAATACTAGAGATTCCTAAAGCAAAGGATATAGCAGTAGAATTTTCTTCATTAAGTAAGACTTATTCTATGCCAGGTTGGAGAGTAGG
>CAWVYV010000213.1:0-1852 GCA_963934475.1 uncultured Alphaproteobacteria bacterium
CCCAAGTATGTATCATGATTATACTTATAGCTAAAATAAATATAAGGCATATAAATATTCCTGGTATAGCTAAAGGGTATATGCCAATATATTTTTTCAATGACTTTCCTAAATTAATTATTAGATAAGATTATTGATCATTAAAATATATATTTTGTAATTCTATTATGTATATTTTATGTAGAACTGATATATTCTATTTAAATGAATTCTCAATATTACTTTATTGGTTTAATAAATCTTAAAGTCATTCTATCACTTTCGCCTATAGCTATATATTTTTGTCTATCACTAGTATTATAAACCTTTAAGGTAGGAGGCAAATTCCAAACTCCATTAACATAGTTTTTAGTATCTCTAGTATTAGAATTAATTTCTGATTTTTCTTCTAATAGAAAGCCAGCTTCTTGAGCATAACTTATAGCTAAACTCTCAGTAACATATCCTGTTTTTATCATTTCTTCTATACTAAATATTTCCGGAGCCCTATGCTCTACTACACCTAATATTCCACCAGGTTTTAAAGCCTGATAGGAAACTTTAAAAACTTCTTTTAAAGCATTACTTTTTAACCAGTTATGCAGGTTTCTAAATGTTAAAATCATATCTGCGGTACTATCTTCAGCTAGCTTGCTAGGAGGAATTGAAAGCATAGACATTTTTATTTTATTATAGTCTGGTTTTTTCTTAATTAATAATTCAAAATTATCTCTCATTTTGGCACGCCAGTCAGATTCTTTAGGATTAAAATGAGCAGCAATTAACAGACCATTATTTTTTAAATAAGGCGCAAGAATTTCTGTATACCATCCTGCTGGCGAAATCCCTCCACTTGGCTGTAGCTCTATAACAGTCATATTATTAGTGATATTAAAAAAAGATAATGTATCTAAAGGGTTTCTATATTTATCTCTTTTTTTATAATCTATTGTTCTATTTTCAGAATTTATTGATTGCTCTAATGTTTGAGAAAATACTATATTTGTTATTAAAATATTTAAAAATAATATTTTAATAACGTTTTTAAATAATAACTGATAAAATATTGAAACCTCCTTAAGCTCACTATAAACTTCTAATGCGAGTCACTTTTTGAAGCTATATAGTCCATTACTGCAAGCATAACTCCCGAAAGTACAAATACAAGATGAATAATTACCATCCATCTTAGTTCTTGCTCAGTTTTAGTGCTAATATCTAAAAAAGTCTCTAATAAATTAATACCTGAAATTGCTACAATAGAAGCTACTAATTTCAACTTAAGGCCGCTAAAATCTACTTTGCCCATCCAGCTTGGTTTATCTTCGCTGTTTTCTGCAATACCAATTTTTGAAACAAAATTTTCATAACCAGCAAATATAACCATTAGGACTAAATTACCAATTAATGCTAAATCAACGATATGTAATACAAATAATAATAAGTCTTTTACATCCATGGTAAACATTAAAGGAATACTATGAACAAATTCTTGTAATACTTTTACGGTAATAAAAAATAAAGAGATAGAAAGTGCTAAATATACAGGAGCCATAAACCAGCGGCTTGCAAAAATTGCTTTTTCTAGTATATTTTCAATTTGTTTTTTCATTATAGGCTCTTTCATTTTTATATATTGCATAGTGATAATTAATAAATCTATATATTAATTATGTTCGTAAATTATTAGTGTTTATATGGATTGTCTACTAATTTTGTTTTAAGGAGACCAGCTATGGTAAGATTATTTATTATTCTTTTTTTATTATTTTCTAAGCAAGCTATAGGTAATGAAATGTTATTTGAAGACTTTAACAATAGTCCAGAGGAAAAATGGGAGTTTATATCAGATGATGTAATGGGTGGATTTTCT
>CAWVYV010000214.1:0-1849 GCA_963934475.1 uncultured Alphaproteobacteria bacterium
GTGATTCTTTTTAACCATATTGTATATATAAAAATATAAAATATTATTGATAAAAATAAAAAAGATGCTGCTAAATAATTAGAAGCTACAAAAAGAAGAATTATAGAAAAAATAGATAATACTATACCTAAAGTTAAAGCTTCTTCTGGTTTAACTCTTCCTGAGGGAATAGGCCTAGATTTTGTTCTATCCATAACTCTATCAATATCCTTATCATACCACATATTAATAGCACCTGCCGCTCCTGCACCTGCTCCTATTGCAATTATAGAAAACACTGCCAAGAAGGGATGAATATTATTAGGAGCAAGTAATAACCCTATAACTGCAGTAAATATTGCAAGCGACATTACTCTTGGCTTTAAAAGCTCAAAATAATCATTCACAGTTGCAATTGAACTACTACTATTAATTTCTAGCTTCTCACTTTTGTTTGTGAAAACCATAATAATCCCTAACTAAATTAATAACATTTCTAATTACTTAATTTCTGGTAACTTATCAAATGTGTGAAACGGAGGAGGAGAAGTAGTTGTCCACTCTAATGTATCTGCACCTTCACCCCATGGATTATTTGGACATTTCTTACCTGAGTACAACGTTTTAAATACTACAATTAAAAACCATATAACAGAGACAGCAGAAATATAAGAACCTACAGATGCTACTAAATTCCAACCTGCATAAGCATCTGGATAATCAGGTATTCTTCTAGGCATACCTTGTAATCCTAAAAAATGCATTGGGAAGAATGTTAAATTTACTCCTACAAACAAAATCCAAAAATGAACTTTACCCATCCATTCTGTATATAGCTTGCCTGAAATTTTTCCAAACCAATAATAAAAACCACCAAATAAGGCAAATACAGCACCTAAAGAAAGAACATAATGAAAATGGGCAACTACATAATATGTATCATGCATAACTGTATCTAGTCCTGCATTTGCTAATACTACACCAGTTACTCCGCCCACAGTAAAAAGAAATATGAAGCCCATCGCAAAAAGCATTGGAGTTTCAAAAGTTACTGATCCGCCCCACATGGTTGCAATCCAACTAAATACTTTAATACCCGTAGGTATTGCAATTACTAAGGTAGCGGCAGTAAAATAAGCTTTTGTATCAACATCTAACCCGACTGTATACATGTGGTGTGCCCATACAACAAAACCTACAAAACCTATAGAAACCATAGCATATGCCATACCTAAATAGCCAAAAACTGGTTTCTTTGAGAATGTAGATACTATATGGCTAACCATACCAAATGCAGGAAGTATAAGTATATATACTTCTGGATGCCCAAAAAACCAAAATAAATGTTGAAATAATATAGGGTCTCCACCTAATTCTGGAGCAAAAAATGCAGTTCCAAAATTTCTGTCTGTTAGTAACATTGTTATTGCTCCAGCTAAAACTGGAAGAGACAAAACTAATAAAAATACTGTAACTAATATGGACCATACAAACAATGGCATTTTATGAAGAGTCATTCCTGGAGCACGCATGTTAAAAATAGTAGTAATAAAATTAATTGCTCCTAATATTGAAGATGCTCCTGCTAAATGAAGAGCCAATATTGCCATATCAACAGCAGGCGAAGCATGCCCAACAGTTGATGATAAAGGAGGATAAATTGTCCACCCTGTGCCTGCTCCTCCGCCAACAAAAGGACTTGATAATAATAATATAAAAGCAGGTACCAATAACCAAAAACTAATATTATTCATTCTTGGAAACGCCATATCAGGAGCGCCAATCATAATTGGTACAAACCAATTTCCAAAACCACCAATCATAGCAGGCATAATCATAAAAAATATCATTATAAGGCCATGAGCAGTAG
>CAWVYV010000215.1:0-1848 GCA_963934475.1 uncultured Alphaproteobacteria bacterium
TACCTAATAGAAGTGCTGCCAATGGAGCAAAGCCAAATACCATAATTAAATCATTAACTGATACCTGAACTAAAGTATAATTAGGGTCTCCTTTAGTTAATTTGCTCCAAACAAATACCATTGCAGTACATGGTGCAATACCTAATAATATTAGGCCTGCTATATATTCTTTAGCTTCAGTAATTGGTATCAAACCAGCATATAAATATTTAAAGAATAGAATACCTAAGGCAGCCATTGTAAATGGTTTTATAAGCCAGTTAATTATTAATGTTATACATAAACCTTTAGGTTTATCTCCTAAATTTTTTAAACTAGAAAAATCAATTTGAACCATCATTGGATATATCATTACCCAAATTAATAGGGCAACAATAACGTTTACATTTTCATATTGAAGATCTGCAATAAATTGAAAAATAAATGGAAATATATTTCCCAATAATATTCCAGTTATTATACATAAGCTAACCCATATACTTAGGTACTTTCCAAAAAAACCTAGAGGTGATTTATTCATAGAGTCTCACAAAAAATTAATTCATAAACATTTATTAATTAATTGATCTTCAATATTTAGAGATTTTGCTGTATCTATTATAGCTTTCCAAGTAATTTTAGATAACGGTATTCCATTTTTTAATCTATTTTTTTGATGTAATAATTCATTTTCTCCTGGCATTAATATTTCTTCACCTTTAACAATAGGTTGGGCTGATTTAAAAAATTTTATATATCTCTTAATTTCTTTATCGTAGTCAGTTTGCTTAACATATTTTTCAGGTCTTATATAAATAGAAAGCATGCCATTTCTAAATGGTTTAGATGGATCATGTCTGCCCATACCACTTCCTGTCAGAGCTCCTGCAAGGAATTCACATAAAAAAGATAATCCAGAACCTTTATGAAGACCAAATGGCTTTAATGCTCCTGTTCCTCCTCTAGAACTTTTTGCATTTGGATCCTTAGTTCCATATATAACACTGGTATCGTTAGTATCCTGTCCTTTAGAATTTATTAGGGCGTCTTTAGGTATTCCTTTACCACCTTGATGAGCTACATATGCTTTTCCTTCAGCAACTAAAGAAGTAGCAAAGTCTAAAATAAAAGGCTTTTTATTTTTTATAGGTACTCCTGCAGAAAAAGGGTTGGTTGAAAACCTTCTTTCAAAAGATCCAAATGGTGATACAAGTAAACCTGCAATACTATTTACAAAATGTATGGAAATAATATTCTTTTCGGCTGCCATCTCTGAAAAATCTCCAATACGACCTAGGTGGCCAGAATTTTTTACAGCTATTATTGAATTACCAAATTTTTTAGCTTTTTTTATACCTAGTTTACATGCATATGGACCTATTGTTTGACCAAAACCATCACCTCCGTCAATGATGCCAAAGTTATCACTTTCTAATACTATTTTTGGTTTTACATTTGCTAGCATTTGTCCATCCTTAATCATATCTACGTAACGAGGTGTTCTAATAACACCATGACTATCATGACCTACTAGGCTAGCTTTTACTAAATAATGAGAAATTCTATCAGCCTCTAGCTTCTTGCATCCCGCCTTATTAAATATAGATTGAATTAATACTTCTAAAGGCTTTGATTTAATTAGCATAAATATCTCCAGTTATTTAGTAATATAGTTTATCTTATATACTTTAAAAAATTATTAAACTTAAAATATATTATATAGATAGTATTTATATTAAAACTTATTTCATAACTATATAGAATTATACATACTAATTTTTATGTAAGTTTCTCTTAATATTTTTGTAATTGGTCCTATATTACCGCTACCAATTATATGGTTATTAATTTCAATTACTGGTAATAGTA
>CAWVYV010000216.1:0-1834 GCA_963934475.1 uncultured Alphaproteobacteria bacterium
CCCATTTTTTAACCTGACTTTCTTAAGCAACTATTTTTGATTGAATAGTATTTTTTTTATCTAGTAGCACTTTTTTATAATCTACTGGCATTATTTTTTTAAAATTACCTAAAGAAGAACTCCAATTTTCAATAATATGTTTTGCAACATTACTATTTGTGTACTTTATGTGTTCATTTAATAAATATTTGATTCTTAAATCATCATCTACTAAAACATCATCGTACACATTAAAATCATGTTCATAATTAATTTTTTTCAAATTATCATCTCTAACAGTCAACTTCTCTACATTAACCATTTCACTATTTAAGTAATTATTAATTTCATTATTTAAGTCATAAACATATGCAACACCTCCGCTCATACCTGCAGCAAAATTTCTACCAATTACACCAATACAAACTACTATTCCACCAGTCATATATTCACAACCGTGGTCACCAACACCTTCTACTACTGCCATTGCTCCTGAGTTTCTCACGCAGAATCTTTCACCGGCATTACCATTAAAATAGCATTGCCCTGCAACAGCACCATATAATACTGTATTTCCTACAATCATTGACTTTTCTGGAATAATTTTTGAATCTCTAGTAGGCTGGATAATAATATTTCCTCCAGACAACCCTTTACCTACATAATCATTAGCTTCTCCAAAAAGGTTAAATGTCACACCTTTAGCTAAAAAAGCTCCAAAGGATTGACCTGCTGTTCCAGTAAAATTAACTTTTATTGCATTTTCACTTATACCTTGATGCCCCTTATTTAATGCTATTGTTCCGGAAAGCATTGCTCCCGCAGTTCTATCTGTACTTTTAATATTTAAATTAATTTCTTGTTTTTTACCTTCTTTTTCATACTTCTCAAATAGAGGTATAAGCTTCCTATCCAAAACTTCTTTTATTGGATGTTCTTGCTTTTCACAGTTATATAATGCAATTTCATCACTTACATTTGGCTTATAAAATAATTTAGAAAAATCTAAATTCTTTGTTTTCCAATGTTTATGAGCATAATTTGTATCTAAATTTTCTACTTTCCCAATCATTTCATTAAATGTTCTAAACCCTAGGCTAGCCATTAACTGTCTCACCTCTTCTGCTACAAAGAAAAAATAATTAATTACATGTTCTGGCGTTCCAGTAAACTTCTTTCGTAGCTCTGGATTTTGTGTCGCAATACCTACAGGACAGGTATTTAAGTGACATTTTCTCATCATTATACACCCTGATGCAACAAGAGGCGCAGTAGCAAACCCAAACTCATCCGCACCTAATAATGCTCCTATTACAACATCTCTTCCTGTTCGAAGTCCACCATCTACTTGGAGGCATGTTCTTCCTCTTAAACCATTTAATACAAGCGTTTGCTGTGTTTCTGCGAGACCTATTTCCCATGGAGACCCAGCATGCTTTACAGAGGTAAGTGGACTTGCTCCTGTTCCACCCTCAAAACCTGCAATTGTTATATGGTCTGCTCTTGATTTTGCTACGCCAGCAGCAACTGTTCCTACACCTGTCTCTGATACTAATTTAACACTTATTCTCGCTAAAGGATTTACATTTTTTAAGTCAAATATTAATTGTGCTAAATCTTCTATGGAATAAATATCATGATGGGGAGGAGGAGATATAAGGGCCACTCCTGGTGTAGAATATCTTACTTTAGCTATAACTGGATCTACTTTATGACCAGGAAGTTGCCCTCCTTCTCCAGGTTTTGCTCCCTGAGATATTTTAATCTGTATATCATCAGCATTTACTAAATATTCTGCTGTCACCCCAAACCTTCCAGAAGCTACTTGCTTTATAGCAGACCTCATAGAAGAGCC
>CAWVYV010000217.1:0-1823 GCA_963934475.1 uncultured Alphaproteobacteria bacterium
ATGCGTAATATCTCTCACAGCACTAGTGCTGATTACAGTAATTGATGTACTAGGTCGCTACTTATTAAGTTTGCCTCTACCTGGTACGACTGAAATAACAGAAATTATTTTAGGTGCATTAATTTATATTGGACTTCCTTATATTACTAGGCTCGAAGAACATGTAACAGTTTCTTTATTTTCTAATTATTTTAGTAATTCAATAATTAAACTTCAAAAAATAGTTATAAACTTTATAGTTTCTGTAATATTATTTATTATTGCACGGCAACTATATATGCATGGCTTAGACTTAAATATATATAATGAAATAACGACTTTTTTACAAATACCTAAAGCGCCAATTGCATATATGATGGCTACCCTAAGTATGATTGCATCTATAATAGCTTTATGTAATAGCTATAAATATTTATTTAATGAGAAAAAAATAATTAATAAAGTAAAACAATAAAATGCTTACATGGATAATTGGATTAGTACTTGTAATGGTAATGATAGCTTTAGGGCTACCAATTGCATTTTCCATGGCAGCTATTGGTTTTATAGGTCTCACATTTATAATTGGTACTGATGCATCTTTAGCTATGATTGGACAAGTATTTTTTGATAATGGTATGAATTATACTTTATCAATTTTACCATTATTCTTACTGATGGGCAATTTTGTAGTAAAAGCAGGTTTAGCAGATGAATTATATAGTGCAGCAAATGCGTGGCTTAGGCATAAAAAAGGAGGACTAGCTATGGCAACTATTATAGCTTGTGGAGGTTTTAGTTCTGTATGTGGCTCCTCACTTGCTACTACTGCTACAATGGCTAAAATTGCATTACCTTCTATGAAAAAATATAATTATCCAGATTCTTTAGCTACAGGAGTGATTGCTGCAGGAGGCACATTAGGAATTTTAATACCTCCTTCTATGATACTTGTTTTATATGGTATCATTACAAGCCAAGATATTGGTCAGCTTTTTTTAGCAGGATTAATTCCAGGCTTACTAGGTATAATAGGTTATATTATTGCTATAAAAATATCCATATTACTAAATAAAAAATCTTTTCAAACTCAAACTCCACTTCCCTTTGTAAAAAAAGTAAAATCATTAAAAGGAGTAACAGGAATTATACTATTATTTACAATAGTAATGGGAGGAATTTATACAGGAATATTTACTACAACTGAGGCAGCAGGAGTAGGAGCATTTGGATCTTTAATAATAGTTATGCTTAAGAAAAAAATATCAATAAAGTCTTTCTATGAGATATTAATAGAAACAGTAAAAGTGACTAGTATGTTATTTTTTTTACTTTTTGGAGCTATATTATTTTCAAATTTTATTAATTTAGCAGGACTTCCGAATGACCTACAAAATTTTTTATCTATTTTTAATTTTAATATTTACACCTTACTTATAGGCATTTTTATTATATACTTAATATTAGGAATGTTTCTAGAAAGCCTATCTATGATGATGCTGACTGTTCCTATATTCTACCCTTTAGTACAAGCAATGGGAGGGAATTTAATCTGGTTTGGAATCCTTGTAGTAGTCGCTGTTGAAATAAGTTTAATTACTCCGCCCATAGGTCTAAATGTACATGTATTAAAAACTCTTGTTAAAGATAAAATAAGTTTAAAAACTATATTTAAGGGTGTGATGCCATTTGTAACTATAGATATTATTCGTCTATTTATTCTTTTATTAATACCTGGAATAACCTTATTTATTCCTAATAGTATTATTCCTTAATATTTATATAATTTTATTTATTATTAAAAAACCTATTATGGTTAACATGTACAAAAATATATTTTTAAA
>CAWVYV010000218.1:0-1822 GCA_963934475.1 uncultured Alphaproteobacteria bacterium
GGCTGATGGAACTCACGTTCCCGTTACCGTTCTGAGCCTTAAGGATTGTCAAGTAATAGCTAATCAAACAAAATCTAAAAATGGATATAATTCTGTAACATTAGGAGTAGGAGAGGCTAAACTTAAAAATACTAATAAGGCACAAAAAGAGGTTTATGCAAAAATTAAAGTTGCTCCTAAAATGAAACAGAAAGAATTTAGAGTAAGTGAATCTAATATGATTTCTATAGGTGCTGAATTAAGTGCCAATCATTTCATTGTAGGCCAATATGTAGATGTTACAGGAGTTACAATAGGTAAAGGCTTTGCTGGTGCAATGAAGCGCCATAACTTTGGTGGATTAAGAGCATCACATGGTGTATCTGTATCGCATAGAAGTCATGGTTCGACAGGTAATAGTCAGGATCCAGGAAGAGTATTTAAAGGCAAGAAAATGGCTGGACACATGGGTGATAGACAAAGAACTATTCAAAACTTACAAGTGGTAGCTGTTGACGAGGATAGAGGTTTAATTTTTATAAAAGGTGGATTACCTGGTTCAAAAGGTAAGTGGATAAGTATTAAGGATTCTGTAAAAAAAGCTGTACCAAATGATGTTCCTTTACCTGCAGGATTAAAAGGGTCTGCAGTAAATATAGAAAAAGGCAAGTCTATAGAAACAGAATTAGCTACCCCTAATGAAGATGTGGTAGTAAAACCAGATGAAATTAAAGTTGAAAATAAAGAAGCAAAAACTGAATCTGTATCTAATGTAAAAGATGACGTTAAATCAGATAATAATGTTGATGAAAACAAAGAAAAAGAGATATAGATATGAAGCTTGATATATTAACCTTAGATAATAAAAAGTCCTCAGTTTTAGAATTAGATAAGTCTGTTTTTGAAGCAGAAATTAGGGCAGATATTTTACATAGAATGGTAACATGGCAGCTTGCAAAACGTCGTTCAGGTAGTAGAAAAACATTAGAGAGAAGTGAAGTTACAGGTTCTAGAGCAAAAATAGTTAGACAAAAAGGTTCTGGTGGCGCCCGTCACGGAGACAGAAAGGTTTCTCAATATAGAGGTGGTGGAGTTGCTCATGGCCCTAGAGTAAGAAGTCATGAACATAAATTACCTCGTAAGGTTAGAAATATGGCTATGAGATGTGCTTTATCTTCAAAGGTTAAAGAAGGTAAATTAATTATTCTAGAAGACATCTCTTTTACTTCTATGAAGACAAAATTACTTAAGCAAGCTTTAAGTAAACTTCCTTTAGGAAAATCAACATTATTTGTATCTGGTGACAAGGTAGATGAAAATTTTAATAAGGCTTTAAAGAATATACCAATGCATGATATGTTGCCGACACAAGGTGCAAATGTATACGATATATTGAGACGAGATACTCTAGTTTTAAGTAAAACTTCAGTTGAGATGTTAGTTAGTAGATTAGTAGTTAGTGAAAAAAAACCAATTAAATCTAAGGAGGTTAAATAATGGCAGCTCCTAGGCCCCAAGATTATGATGTAATAGTTTCTCCAATAATTACTGAAAAAGCTACAAGAATATTAGAAAATAATCAGGTAATTTTTAAAGTGACTCCAGATGCTACAAAACCTCAAATTAAAACTGCAGTTGAAGCTCTATTTGGAGTTAAGGTAGTTGGCGTTAATACTGTAAATATTAAAGGTAAAAGAAAAGTATTTAAAGGTATTAAGGGGAAAAGAGCATCTATACGAAAAGCAATGGTAACTTTAGCGGAGGGTCAGTCTATAGACCTTTCTAGTGGAGTATAAGAAATGGCGTTAAAAACGTATAAACCAACCTCTCCATCTAGAAGGCA
>CAWVYV010000219.1:0-1820 GCA_963934475.1 uncultured Alphaproteobacteria bacterium
CAAAAGAATTTGTTTTAATAGATAGAGCCGCCGTTGGACTTGGATCTGTTTTCATGCATCTAAATGCTCAACTTAACTGGCATAAAATTATTGAAAACTTAATAGAAGGTTTTGACATTAAAGAATTAGAGCTAAAGCAAAAAAATATACTTCATAAAACAGGACTCGCTTAATAAGTTTTATTCTCAATTATAAAATCTGATACTTTGGAATAAGCCTTTTTTATTGAATTTTCAGAATTTAATTTAGATTTTTTTAAAGTGTTGTATGAATGGTCACCATCTTCTATCCAAAATAGAGAATTCTTTTTGTGTAAATTATAATTATTCACTTCTTTAATGCTTCCTAACTTATCTCTAGTTCCTTGAATTATTAGAATAGGTGGGCCTTTACTTTTCAAGCAATCTAGCCTTAATTTATTCTTATTGTTTATTGGATGAAATGGATAACCTAATACTATTGCTCCTTTCACATTTATTTCACTACTAATTATTGCAGATACTCTTCCTCCCATTGACTTGCCTCCTACCCAAATATTTTTTTTGGAATACATATTTTTAATTTGATAAAATATATCTTTATAGAACAAACACAGAGAAGTTATTTTATCAGGAAAAGAATTTTTTCCTAATCTTCGTTTTGTCATATATGGAAATTCAAACCTAATTACTAGTATATCTCTTTCTATTATACCTTTAACCATAGTATTCATAAATACAGAATCCATAGGAGCACCTGCTCCATGTGCTAGTATTAATAAATTTTTTGCTTCTTTATTACCATCTATAAGTATATTATCTAAAATCATATAAATTAAATTATTACTTATCATAGAAATATACAAATAAATATGATGGAAGAACTAACTAATTGGATATTTGTTTTTGTCACAGGTTTAATCGCATGGCATGGCATAACTTATAGAGATAAAGAGGGAGAGAAAGACTTTGTTCGTCTATTATTTGGATGCATTGCATTAATGTTTTTTTTAAGAGTGTTTTTGGTGGATATTCTAAAAGTTATATAGCTACTTTTCAATATTTATTTGCTGCTGATCAATTTCTTCAACTGATAATAACCTTTTATCTTCTGGTAAAGACATCTGTAATTTTAAATAATCTAACCTATCTGCAATAGTAGGTGGTTTTTCTCTAACATCATATAACAACCTATCTATCCAATGCATTCCTATAGCTAACTCTTTATCAAGAGATAAAGCTATTTCATAAAATTTTATAGCATTATCATAATCTTTTTTTCTATCATATAAAACACCTAGATTAGCATATGTAGGAGCAAAATTAGAGTCTAACTTAATTCCTTTATAGAAGTATTTCATAGCATCATCATAATTCTTTAGCTGCATATAGGATCTAGCTATTCCTTCAATTATATATACATCCATATTATTAGATTCATAAGCTTTTAAGTAATACTCTAAAGAACTATTATATTTTTTATCTTTAAAAGCAGTGTTACCGCTTAAGTAATATCTTACTTCTGCTGGCCTATTTATAAAGTGATCCCATATAAGCCAACCTGTAAATAGTATAAATAGAAAGATACTTATTCTAACTAAAACTCTATATACAGGATCATGTGTTTTCATTTTAATAAATAACCAATATTTTTAATAAAGCTTTAAATTAAAAAGAGATGAGAAAAAAATAATTAAAATGATTGTTATAAAACGCGACCTTATTAGCTGCCCTCTTAATTCTTCATCACTTAAAGTCTTCCCTATCTTTTTTTCATATCTTCTTACACTTAAGATAAAAATTAATTTATTTACAGGGTAATATAATAAAAGGGCAAGGAAG
>CAWVYV010000220.1:0-1750 GCA_963934475.1 uncultured Alphaproteobacteria bacterium
ACCTAATAAAAAAGCTAATAATCCAAATATTACAATACCTACTATAAAAATAGTTCGGTATTGACGATTTAAATAAGCATATGCACCTGCTTGAATAGCACCTGAAATTTCTTGCATTTTTTCAGAGCCAGCATCTGAGCTTATTACTGATTTAGCAGTAATTAAGCCATAAACCAAAGCTATTGCTCCACAAGCAATAGCAAAATATAAAACTTCAATCATAATAATTAATCCCATTATTTATGTAAAATTCACTAATTTATAAAAATTGTCGCTAACATGCCAGAGGTAAGAGTATAGTGCAACACTCTATTAAAAAAATATATAATTCAGAAATGCTTATAACCCATAAATTTTTCCGAAGCCTCTATTAACTTATTGTCAGTTGAATATAGACTTAAACCATCTCCATCTGTGATTTTACCAATTATTGATGAACTATCATCAATCTTATTTATATCTTTAGGATCAATAGTATATAGCAATTCATAATCATCCCCACCTGTAATTAATGCAATATGATTAAAAATATTAGAATTAATATAATTTTGGGCGCCTTTAGAAAAAGGAATATCTTTTATATAAATCTCAGCACCAACATTACTATTTTTACAAATATGATCTAGATCTGCTAATAAACCATCAGAAATATCTATTATAGATGTGGCGTAATTAACAATCATTTTTCCAATATCTATTCTTGGATTAGGTATTAAAAATTTATTAATTAAAGCTTTATCCTCGTCAAAACTAGATTTTATATTATTCTTTTGAAGTAATTGCAGACCAATAAAGGAATCTCCTATTTCACCTGAAACTAAAATTAAGTCTCCCTTTTTTGCCCCACTTCTTCCTACTTTTTTAGCTCCATTATCTCCTAAAGCTGTAATAGTAAAAATTGGAGGGCCAGGGTATGATGTAGTATCCCCTCCAGCTAGAAAAATATTATACTCTATTAAAGCTTTTCTAAACCCATCAGCAATTTTATCAAAATCTTTATTTATAAAATTCTTAGGGATATTTACTGATGAAAAAACACATAAAGGCTTAGATCCAAAAGCAGCCAGGTCTGAAAGAGCCCTCAATATAGACCTTCTTGCTTGAACAGAAATATCTGTTCCAAAAGGAACATGAACTCCCTCAATAGAAGAGTCTACACTAATTACTAAATTATTAATATTAGAAAAAAATGCACAATCATCAGATAGTTCTCGTGCTTCTTTATTACCAAATGCAAGAGGACGAAGTTTATTTTTTATAAAACTAAACTCATTTTCCATATAATTAACACCTTAAAATTACATAAAAATTATTTTTTATTTCTATACTTATGTGAAACTTTATCTAAAACTCCATTAACAAAGTTAACTTCAGGTTCATTAAAAAAACTTGAAGCAATATTAGTATATTCATTTATTACTACTTTAGAGGGAACATTTGAATAATTTTTAAATTCTATATAAGCACACCTTAATATATTAGTAATAGTGGGGTCCATTCTTTCTATAGACCAATTACTTTCTAGGAAGCTTGATAACGAAGCATCTATAATATCTTTATTACTGAAAACTGCATTAACTAATATTAAAAACCAATTTTTATCTATTTTTAAATTCTTAAACTCTTGCGTATTACTATTTATATTTTCAATAGTTTGATAAATTTCAGATATATCCATATCATTTATAGATTTTAATTCTTCTAATTTCATTTTTTTATTAAAATCAAACTGAAAAAGTGTTTGTACAGC
>CAWVYV010000221.1:0-1745 GCA_963934475.1 uncultured Alphaproteobacteria bacterium
TTATTCTTGATTGAATATTTTCTTCTGTTAAATCATTAGGCATATTAGAAAACAACCCATCTAAGTTAGTTAAGAAGGTTTCATTAATCTCTTCTATACTAATGGTATCTAATTTAATATTAAGTAATTTAGCTGTCTCTTTTGCATCATCCAATGAGCCTTTAGAGGAATATTTTGAAGGCATTCTTATGCCTCTTACTTTATCACATCCAAGAGCATCGACAGCAATAGCTGCTGCTAAAGCTGAATCTATACCACCAGATAAGCCTAATAATACACCTTTAAAATTATTTTTAATAACATAATCTCTTAAACCTAAAACCATTGCATTATATTTAGACTCTATACCACTTGATAAGACATTAATATTTGAATCAGATACATTAATTAAATCATTGTTATCTGTATTTATTTCTATAAAATTAATTTCTTCTTTCCATAAGGAACTCTGCATGCATAGTTTTGAATTTTGATTTAAAACGAAAGAACCTCCATCAAAAACCAGTTCATCTTGGCCACCAATTTGATTAACATATATTAAAGGCAACTCCGTTTCTACTACTCTAGATACTGCTACAGAAATTCTTTCATCCTCTTTATTCTGATCAAAAGGAGACCCATTAATTACTATTAAAATTTGAGCACCAGATTCTTGTAAACTTTCTGAAACATCGGAAAACCACATATCTTCACATATCATCAAACCTAACCTAATACCCATGAAAGAAATAGGGCCTGATACTCTCTCAGAATCAAATACTCTTGCTTCATCAAAAACTCCATAATTAGGTAAATGAAATTTATCTACAATAGAAATTGTTCCACTATCTATCAACGCTGCAGAATTTTTTAGTTTTCCATTATCATTTCTAGGATAACCAACTATTATTGCTGGGCCACCATCCTTTGATAAGGATATTAATTTATTAATGACCTCCTCAACATTAATTATAAATGAATTTTTTAAAACTAAGTCTTCAGGAGGGTATCCTGTAATAGATAACTCAGAAAAAATACATAAGTCACCACCCTGAGACTTAACCTTTTCGCGTGTAGTAATTATATTGTCTAGATTTTTATTTAAATTACCTACATGAAAATTTAGCTGGCATAAAAATATTTTAATATTACTTTTCAAATAAATCTCCGATAAAAATTATTATTTATTTGTTTTAACTGCTAGGTAATAAAAATTCACGTCCAATTTTAACTCTTTGAACGCCATTATATTCTATAATATCTGCTGTAGCATAGGTTTCTGACCAACTGTCAGGAATATAAGAACCTGTACCAATTATATCTATTGGGGCACCTACACTGGCCATAAGTTTACATTTTTCTGGACTAAACCCACTTGAAGCAACAATTTTAACCTTGCTCCATCCTTTACTATCTAAAGCTAACCTTAAATGCCATATTGCTGCAGCACTTACTCCTGTTCCAACTAACCACTTTAATTCCTGCTCAGTTCTAAAAGTACGTATAGCATGAGGTGCATTTTTATCCAATAATTCATATGATTTTGCTGTATCTAAACCTTCAACAAACCTTCCACCATGTGTGTCAATTCTAATTGATAGAGATCCATTACTCGCTTTTTCCTTCATAGCTTCACATACCTCTAAGGTATCAGAAACCTCTGCACCAAAATAATCTACTAAAACTGTTAATGGACTATTAGGATATGTATTTGCAAACATAGTAGCTGCTTTTACTGTTGAACCTGCATAACCAACTAAAGCATG
>CAWVYV010000222.1:0-1742 GCA_963934475.1 uncultured Alphaproteobacteria bacterium
CTAAAACACGATCATGAAGGGGTCTAAATTGCATATCATATATCCTAATATTATTATTATAATTAATGTTAAATTAGCACTCTATTAATAAGACTGCTATACTCATTGTATTATGTGTGATTTAGAAACAAAAATGTCAAGGGCACATCAAGAATATTTATTCTTATATTGATTATTATTAATACGTTTATTTATTAATTTAATTAAATTATCTATTCCTTCTCCTGTTTTTGCCGATATATAAACCTTATTTTTAGTATTTTTATAATTATTACTTATATCATCTTTATCAATTTTGTTAATTACCTCTATTAGGTTTTCAGGTATTTGCTTCCTATCATAACCAAATATATCGCTAACTATCTCTAAAACATCCTCATTTTGTGAATTATAATCTTTATGTGAAAGGTCTCTAACATGGATAATTAAGTCAGCGTAAATTACTTCATCTAAGGTAGCTTTAAAAGATTCTACTAACTCTGTTGGAAGATTACTTACAAACCCTACCGTATCTGATAAAATAAAATCATTGTAATTAAAAATACTAACTTTTCTATGTTTTGGGTCAAGAGTAGCAAAGAGCATATTTTTTACAAATTCGCTAGCTCCTGTTACTTTATTAAATAATGTAGATTTTCCAGAATTTGTATAACCAATTAAAGACACTAAAGGATATATTTTTTGTCTTTTAGCTCTTTGCACTTCTCTAGTTCTTTTAATTTTATTTAATTCTATTTTTATTTTTTTTATTCTACTAGTTATATGCCGCCTATCTAACTCTATTTGTAACTCTCCTGGACCTCCTAAAAAACCTCTTCCTCCTCTCTGTCTTTCTAAATGTGTCCAAGACCTTACTAATCTTGTTTTTTGCCAGGATATATGTGCTAATTCAACCTGCAAAGAACCTTCTTTTGTTACAGCTCTTGCTCCAAAAATTTCCAGTATGAGGGCCGTTCTATCTAAAACTTTTGTACCCCAAGCTTTTTCAAGATTCCTTTGCTGAATTGGTGTTAGAGCAGTATTTATAATAATTATACAATTCTCAATACTATCTTCTTTTAATTTCTTTTTAATGTCTTCGACTTTACCTTTACCAAAAAATATTCCAGACTTAATATTAGATACCCTTAATATATCGGAAAATAAAATTTTTAAATTTATAGCTTTTGCTAAAGATTTTAGTTCTATTAAAGATGATTCCGGACTTCTTCGAACTAATCTAGCATTAATAAGGTTTGGGTGAATTAACCAGCAATTATTCATAATATTAATATCATTAATATCAAATTTTTTTCCAAAAAATACTTGATAATAAAATCATTGTTATAAAAATTTCAATTCTTCCAAAGAGTAATATTATGGATAATATAATAATCTCTGCAAACGTATTAGGGTAATAATTAATATTTGCTATTTCTAATAACCCAATTCCAGTATTAGATAATGAAGAAATTACTATTAATAATGCTTCTTCAAAATTAATATTAAATGCTGAAATTATTGTTGCTAAAATTGGTATAATTGATAAATAAAGTATGGTAAAAATAAATATTTGTGACGTTTCATCTATTGAATTAATTTTTTCTTTGGCCTGAATTTTTCTGGGATTTCCTAGTCTAAACAACTCTATACTTATATATTTATATATATAAATAAGTCTGGTTGGTTTTAGCCCTCCAGTAGTAGAGGTAACAGCGCCTCCTATGAGTGTAAGTATAGCTAAAATTAATATTAAATTACTT
>CAWVYV010000223.1:0-1718 GCA_963934475.1 uncultured Alphaproteobacteria bacterium
ATTGCTATGGCATATCTAGAATTAGATGATATAGAGAAAGCAAAATATCATTTAAACCGGTTAGACTTAATATGTTTATTTGGGTGTGAAGATTATTTTGAAGTAAAAAATAAAATCAAATTTTATGAGGCAAATAATGGTTGAAGCAAATAATGAAATAATAAATAAATATAGAGCTGATAACATACTAATAGTAGATTTTGGAAGCCAGTTTACCCAATTAATAGCAAGAAGAGTTAGAGAAGAAGGAGTTTTTTGCCAAATTATACCATATAATAAAGTAGATGAGTATTTATTAAAAAACCAACCTAAGGCCATAATCCTTTCTGGAGGGCCTTCATCTGTAATTGGCATTAAAACACCAAGAATATCCGAAAATGTTATTAATTTAGATGTTCCTATTTTAGGTATTTGTTATGGGCAACAAGTAATGGTCAAGCAATTAGGTGGAGAAGTAGTATCTTCAGCAACAAGTGAATTTGGCAGAGCTACAGTTAAAATTATTAAATCCTGTTCTTTAACTAATAATGTATGGAAAGAAGGAAATGAATATCAAGTATGGATGAGTCATGGCGATGCGGTAGAAAAAATACCCGAAGGCTTTTATGTTGTTGCGCAATCTGAGAGAGCGGCATTTGCAGTTATTGCAAATGAAAAGAAAAAATTATATGGAGTGCAATTTCATCCTGAAGTGGTTCATACACCTGAAGGAAAAAAATTAATCAATAACTTTGTAAAAAAAATATCTAATTGTAAATCAAGTTGGAGTATGGAATCTTTTGCAGATTATAAGGTTAATCTTTTAAAAAAACAGATAGGAGATGGAAAAGTTTTGTGCGGACTCTCTGGGGGTGTTGATTCTTCAGTAACTGCAGCTTTATTAGATAAAGCTATAGGTAATCAATTAGTATGCGTTTTTGTAGACCATGGTTTGCTTAGGGGAGGTGAAGCAAAAGAAATAGATGATATATTTAAAAAAAGGCTAGGTTCTCGCTTTATACACGTAAATGCTTCTGAAATATTTTTGAAAGCCTTGAAAAATATTAGTGATCCAGAGGAAAAAAGAAAAACTATAGGAAAAAAATTTATAGAAGTCTTTGAATCAGAAGCTAAAAGAATAGGAAATGTTAAATTTTTAGCTCAAGGTACTTTGTATCCTGATGTTATAGAGTCAGTTTCTTTTGCAGGAGGGCCTTCAGTCACAATTAAATCTCATCATAATGTTGGAGGGCTTCCAGAAAAAATGAACCTGGAGTTGGTTGAGCCATTGAGAGAGTTATTTAAAGATGAGGTTCGTGTTTTAGGCAAAGAGTTAGGGCTTCCAGATCATTTAATAGGAAGACATCCTTTCCCTGGACCAGGGTTAGCTATCAGAATTCCTGGAGTTATAACGGAAGAATCCATAATAACTCTTCAAAATGCAGATACTATATTTATAGAAGAAATAAGAAATGCAGATTTATACGATAAAATCTGGCAAGCATTTTGTGTGCTTTTACCAGTAAAAAGTGTCGGAGTTATGGGGGATTCAAGGTCTTATGATAAAGCATTAGTTTTAAGAGCTATTACTTCAGTAGATGGGATGACTGCAGATGTATATCCATTTGAACATACCTTTTTAAGCAGGGTCGCTACTAGAATAGTTAATGAAGTTAAAGGAATAAATAGAGTCACTTATGACATTACATCTAAACCACCCGGAACTATTGAGTGGGAAT
>CAWVYV010000224.1:0-1713 GCA_963934475.1 uncultured Alphaproteobacteria bacterium
TATAGGAACTCTAGGCTCTCTCATACCGTTAAACGCTTTATCTTTATTAATTCGTGTAATTTTTCCTGAAGATGCTTCATATTCAAAGGGCAAAAGAGCTAACTGGATTACGTCATCATGTCCGATAGATAATCCTGTAGCCTCTACATCTAAAACAATTCCTTTTTTGACCTCTTCTTCTGAAGGATCATTATACTTTTCGGGTAAATGAAGCTTTCTAATCAATTTCCAATTAGATTCGTTGACTTCAGTTTTGATTATATCTGAAACACTATTTTCAAAATGGTTATATTTATTCATAAAATTGCGTCAAAGCCTTTTTATTATCTCTGAGGTGACATTATGTTATTTTTATAAAAATATTTTAATTTATTTTTTAATACAGGTAAACATAAGATAAAAGATAATAGCCAAATTCCATGACTATATCTGGCTACGCCTTCATAAAATAAAAATACTAAATGGCCAGCGATGAGAGAAACTGCTAGCAGTTTTTCAATAATATTCATTTTCTTATTAAAAATAATGAATATTAAACATAGCAAAATAATTATATACCAAGGCTCAGTATAAGATACCCAAATACTAAGGTGATGTATAACCTGGTTACAGGAATCAGATAGAGAGCTTAAGCAATTATTCCATTTTTCAGGGCCATTTCTCATGTTATTGCCAATAGTTGCAGAATTTGTAAGAGGCACAAAAACATTTCCAAAAAAGTAATTATGATAAGTAATTAAAAGAATAGGGCTAAAACCTATACCTAAGGCTATGACTTTTTGTATCCTTTTATTATAAATAAAATATAAAGATAAACCAGTAAACAATGCCGCCACAAAAGGTAAGAAGTTAGGTCGTAAAGAAATAGCTACCGCTAATAAAAAACCAATAATTAAGAGATCTCTATTAGTATAGATAATATTATCTCTTTTCCATAATAGAGCAAAGGCAGCAATAAGAGTTGATATTGCAATGCCTGCACCAAAACCTTCTATAGTATATTTAGCAAGATAAATTTGATAAAACCCAAAGGCCTCAAATATAGGTATAATAAAAAAACAAATAAACATTATAATTTGCCATTTTTTATTAAATAATTTTTTTAGTAAACTCCTTATTGTAATTGGCGTTAAAGAAATAATTAGTAGTAACCCAAAAATGCTTTCACCAAAAAATGGCATTGTCATTCCTAATAAATATCTCATTCCTGGCATCATATAAAATATATTTTCATTTCCTCTAAGCCATCCTATAATATCATGATGAGATAAAGATTCTACCATTTCACGCGCATAAGAATAATGTGTTAGTCCATCATTACCTCTTCCCATATAAGGGAGTCCGGAGAAACTAGAAGGATGCCCACCTCTGTAATGTTGGTCTGCCATATATAATAAAATGCTTATAACAGAAAGTGCTATTAAAGTTAGGTCTTCTCTATTTAGCTTCGTAAGTAATAATAATATAATAATGGCATTTAAAATTGATAAAATGTAGATTAATGTTTGTCTGTAGTTTTTAGTAGTAATGCTAAGTGGAATGTTTTTATTAAAATCAAAAGCATAAATTTCCAAGTATTTATCTTTTCCCCATTGTTCTTTATCTAATGTCATACATTTCTTATTTTGAGTAAAATATTCTTGCCAACGTTCATTATCTTCAATGTATAATTTCCCAGTCCAACAAAGTTTTTCTGAAGCCATTGTATTAGGA
>CAWVYV010000225.1:0-1709 GCA_963934475.1 uncultured Alphaproteobacteria bacterium
CCTCTTCTAACAGGATGTAAGGGTGAACCTAACATAAAACATGCTAAGACTTCAGAGCCTCCAGAAATTGAAGCAAAGCCAATATCTTTTTTTATATTTTTATATATCCAATCAAACTGACTAGGAGCAACTGGAGAACCTGCAGCTAATAACCATCTTAAACTATTAATATTATACTTATTAATAGGATTTTCATTAATATCCTCAAGAGTAGATATGTATTTAGGACTAATACCTAGGTGCGTTAATTTTTCTTTATCTGCTACTTTCCATAATAATGATCCATCAAAATTATTATTTTTCTTAGTAATAGGAACACCATCATATAGTACTAAAGTAGCATTACACCCTAATGAAGAAACTACCCAATGATACATCATCCAAGCAATATTAGTATACCACATTATTCTATCATTAAACCTAAGATCATTGTGTAGTTTGTGCTCTTTAAAGTGTTGCAGAATTACGCCTCCAGTGGAATGAACTATTGCCTTAGGAGCTCCAGTAGTGCCGGAGGTATATAAAATATAAGAAGGATGAGAGAATGGAAACTTTATGAATTTAAGTTTTGATTTTTCACCAAAGTCCTTAAATAAAGTATAATTATAATCTACCTCAATTTTATTAATATTAACTTCATCAACAATGATTACAGAAACCAGGTTTTTTAACGAAGATACTACCTCTGATACTCTGGAAGAAAAATCATGTTCTTTAGAATTATAAATATAATTTGAAGTGGTAAATAAAACTTTAGGTGTCGTTTGTCCTATTCTATCAATGATACCCTTTGTGCCAAAATCAGGAGAGCAAGAAGTCCAAATAGCTCCTATTGATACAGATGCTAAAAGACTGATCAATGCTTCAATTCTGTTAGGTAAAATAGCTGCTACTCTATCTCCAGGTTTAATTCCTAGTCCTCTTAACCCTTCCGAAGCTTTAGCTACCATGGCCTTTAGTTCGCCCATTGAAAATTCTTGTCTATTTCCTGACTCATCAGTTTCTACAACTGCCAAAAAATCATCCTTACCTCTTAACAAATTTTCTGCTAGATTTAATTTAGCTTCGGGAAAAAATTGTGCACCTGTCATCAATGCATCAGGGTTTGATATAAAGTTTATAGGACCTGGGTCACCTATTACGTCCGTAAAATCCCATATAGCTTTCCAAAAAGATCCTTTATTTTTTACAGACCAAGCATGTAATTCTTCATAGTTATCAGAATCAAAACCTAAATTTTTAGAAAATTTATATAAAGCAGAACTTTCCATAAAATTTTTATTTGGGCTCCATATAATTTCTGATGTCATTAACATATCCATATATTAATTAAAAATTTATTGCTATTTTATAACAATTTAGTATTCAATGTATACTAAGTTTTTATAAATGGAGAATATTATGATCTATGCTTTAAATGTATTTAATCTATCTCCTGAAAAGGAAAATGATTATAAAGAATATTCTATTAAAGCTGGTAAAATAATATATAGCAAAGGCGGTAAAGTTGTTACATCTGGTTGGAAGCCTATCAGAAATATTCATGGTGATGTTAAAAGAGAGTATATGGTAGTTGTAGAATTCCCTAGTGAAAAAATTTTCCAAGACTTTTTAGATGAAGCTGAAAAACAAAATATCCATCCTTTAAGAGAAGAATCTACTAAAGACTATATTTGGACTCTCTATGAACATTGGAATATTAGAGAATG
>CAWVYV010000226.1:0-1696 GCA_963934475.1 uncultured Alphaproteobacteria bacterium
ACTAAGAATGATGTGCCAAATACTATTAATACGCCCATAAATATTACTAAAAATTTTAGACCTCTCATTATAAATCACCTATATTATATATTTATTAACTTTTAATATATTTAAGCTTTTTTTATGAATAATTCTAGTAAAGTAATTAAATTTTTAGTTTCTATTGAAGAACAAGGTTGTCGTGTGGATAAAGCCTTTTCCTTATATGACGATACTTTAAGTAGGTCTTATATTAAAAAATTAATTATAAATGGCTCATTATATCTTAATAATGAAAAAATGTTTGATCCTTCTTATAAATTAATAAAGGGAAATATTGTTAAGATAATTTTGCCAGAATTAATAGATGATAAGCCAAAAGCAGAAAATATTCCTTTAGATATAGTGTATGAAGATGATTTTTTATTAGTAATAAATAAGCAGAGTGGTTTGGTAGTACATCCTGCTCCTGGGAATTATGAGGGTACTTTAGTAAATGCGCTATTATACCACTGTAAGGGAAGTTTATCAGGAATAGGTGGAGTAAAAAGACCAGGCATAGTTCATAGGTTAGATAAAGACACTTCGGGTATAATGCTAGTCGCAAAAAATGATGAGGCTCATAGGTACTTATCAAAAGGAATTTCAACCAAACAAATAGAAAGAAAATACAAGGCATTAGTGTGGGGAGAACCAAAGAAAAAGGTAGGTATTATAAATGCTAATATAGCGAGACATGCGCATGATAGAAAAAAAATGTCTGTAGTTAATAATTCTGGAAGAGTAGCAATTACTGAATATAAAGTTATAAATTCTTATGGCTTTGCTTCATTAGTGGAGTGTAGCCTTCAAACTGGAAGAACACATCAGATTAGAGTGCATTTATCCAATATGGGTTTGCCAATAATTGGAGATCAATTGTATGCGAAAGGTAAAACTATATCATCAAAGATGCCAGATAAATTGAAACTATTTTCAAGGCAGGCATTACACTCTTATAGTTTAAGTTTTATTCATCCATTTACTAAGGAGGAATTAAATTTTGAAAGCAAGCTGCCAAAGGATATTGAGTTGCTAAAAAAAGCAATAGAAGAGTTTATATAATTTATACTTGATATTTTATATAAAATAACCAATTTATTAGTTATGTATAATTTTATGAGGCTAAATAAATGTCAAATATAACCTTACCTTCTATTTCTGCTGGTGGAAGCCTAAGAAGATATCTCGCGGAAATTGGACAGTTTCCTATCTTAAGAAAAGATGAAGAGTATACTCTTGCTAAGAATTGGCGTGAGCATGAAGATATAGATGCCGCACATACATTAGTGACAAGTCATTTAAGGCTCGTCGCAAAGATTGCTATGGGTTACAGGGGTTATGGTTTACCAATATCAGATTTAATAAGTGAGGGTAATATTGGGTTAATGAAAGCTGTCAAACGTTTTGATCCAGATAAAGGCTTTAGATTAGCCACTTATGCTCTTCTTTGGATAAAGGCATCTATTCAAGAATATATATTGCATTCTTGGTCTTTAGTTAAAATAGGAACTACTTCAGCTCAAAAAAAATTATTCTTTAATTTAAGAAGAATTAAAAATGAATTAAAAGTCTTTGAAGAAAAAGAACTTTCTCCTGAAATTATTAAAAAAATATCTCATCAATTAGTTGTTGAAGAGCAAGAAGTAATAAACATGAATCAAAGAATTAATGGTGA
>CAWVYV010000227.1:0-1669 GCA_963934475.1 uncultured Alphaproteobacteria bacterium
GTTCTATGAATTGGATGAATGATGGTGGTTGGGGCGAAGGTTCTGGCACATTTATTATGAAATAAATAAAAAATATTATTAATATTTTATTTTATATGGCCTTTATATAATTTATAAGGGCCTTTTTTTTATTTTAAATTCTAAATAATTTTGCTACGCTATATCTATGGTAAAAATTTTGAATAATCATAATGAAATGCAAGCATATCTTAAAGCAGGAGAAAATAGAGCTTTAAGATTAAAAAACCGTGGTCCTATAAAGTTTAATAAAGATGGTAGTTTGCATAATGATATTATAGAATCTTATGCAGAAAATGGTTTTTATATATTTGAAAATGTTTATAAAAAATCTGAATTATTAGATATTGAAAAAGATTTACATGATATTTTAGATAGAGTTCCTAAAAATAAATCATCCAAAACTGATCATAAGGGAAGGCCTGCTTTAAGCTCTGACTGTGAAGCAAATAATTTGTATTGGTCTAAACCTTTAGGAGATCCATTTGGTGGCACTAAACTAGCAAATGGACGTCATCCTGTAAAAATGGAAGAACCTTCTCCAAAAAAAGGTGTTCCTAAAGAAATTATGTATCTCATGCTAGGTTCCCTACAATTTTCGGAGGCTTATCTCAGAGCTTACGCACATCCTTTACTTCTTAAGGTTGCAGAATGTATTAATGGAGATGACTTTGTTCCATTTACGGATGCACTATTTATTAAAGAGCCAGGAGTGGGGGCATCTGTGGCGTGGCACCAGGATGGAACTACTCATTGGGATTCTCCTAGTTGGGATCAATATTGTCATGGTTTCAATTTTATGGCTCAGTTATATGGAAGTACTGCAGCAAATGGTGTTTGGGTAGTACCAGGAACACATAAGTTAGGTAAAGTTGATATTAAAAAACTTGTTGCTGATGCTGGAACTATTAGGCTTCCAAGTGCTATTCCAATAGTTTGTAATCCAGGAGATGTAGCTATTACTAATAGACAAGTGCTTCATGGGTCTTTTGCAAATACTAGCTCTGATTGGAGAGTAACAGTAAATTTTGGTTTTCATAAAAGGTTATCCGTTTTAGGTATAAAAGGAGGAGGTTTACATGCAAAACCAAAAATTTATGACGATGACCATATAAAAATAAGATCAAGATTAATTCCTTATGCAATAAATGCTAGAAAACAAAAGTATATTAATGAAATACCATATAATTATAAACCTCTTAATAATGATAAATATATTTGGAACAGTAGAGCAAAAGAAGAAATAAAAGATTATAACTTATTAGATATGAGTATTTAACTATATAAGTTTTTCTATTTCTTTTTCTACATTTTTCACAGGAATTAAATCAGGATTTGTTCCCCCCCAATTTTTAGAATCTATAATAGATAATTTTTTTGCATTAGGAGCGTATTTTATAGGATTATGTTTGCTAAATAATGAAATTAAGCTGGTTCCAGATAAAGCAAACATATGGCCTGTTCCAGAATCATTTGCAATCGCAACTTTAAGCTTCATCGCTAAAGCAATAACTAATATAGGTCCTTTCATACCACTCTTAATGGCTAATTCTGTCCACTCTGGGAAAATAGCTTCTGGTACTTCTTTTTTTATAAAATCCAACAAATTTTTTTCATCAGGACCTAAAAAGAAAACAGGAATTCTATTTTT
>CAWVYV010000228.1:0-1668 GCA_963934475.1 uncultured Alphaproteobacteria bacterium
TATGAAGGTCTATTTTTTCTCTTCTTAATTTTTGTCCTAAAGTTATATTTTCAAGAACATTTAACCAAGGAAGCAACAAATCATTTTGTGCCATCCAAGAAAAAGACAAATCTTCATTAATATTTTTTGATATATTGTTATTAAAAGCTACTGGTATATTTAAATTAGCAATTATTTTTAATAAAGTGGATTTGCCAGTGCCAGATTGGCCAATAATTACAGTCCATTGATTTAGCTTTATCTCTAATTGAATATTAGAAAAAAGTTCATCTTTGTTTAAACTAAGACTTCCATTTAATGAAAAAGATGTACTTTTTATCATTTATTTACTCAAATATTTCTATAGCCATTTTGTCATAAGATAATTTTTTATTTATTAAGCCTTCAACGAATAGAAATTCTTCAAATCTATTATATCTGCCTTTATCTAATGCAGCTGGTCTTAAAGCAAACCTAGGTATCGTATCAAACCATGCTTTTCTATTTAATTCATTATTTAATTCTTTAGAAGAATTTGCAAAAATTTCCCAACTTTCTTCAGGGTGGTTAATTATATATTGAGTAGCTTTTTCTATGGCGCTTAAAAACTTTATAAGCATTTTTTTATTAATGTTCTGATTATTTACTATAAATATTAACTCATCATATGGAGGTACACCTTCTTCTTCTATATAAAAACATTTACCTTCAACTCCCTCTATTTCCATCTGATTAAGTTCAAAATTTCTATAAGCACCAATTACAGCATCCACTTGTTTGCTCATAAGGGCAGGGGATAAAGACCAATTAACATTTATGTATTCAACTTCATCTTTATTAATATTTGCTTTTTTAAGAATTGCACTTAATAAAGCTTGCTCCATTCCTGCAATTGAATAACCTATTTTTTTGTTTTTTAAATCAGACAACTGTTTTATAGGGCCATCTTTAAGAACTAATAAACAATTTAAAGGCGTTGCAACTAATGTTCCCACTCTAACTAAGGGTAAACCTTCATGAACCTGCATATGTAATTGTGGTTGATAAGAAATAGCTATATCTGCTTTACCTGCGGCGACTAACTTAGGTGGGTCTGCAGGGTTTGCAGGTGGAATAATTTCAACTTCCAAGCCTTCTTCTTTAAAGATGCCTTTTTCATTAGCTATAATAACTGGACCATGATCTGGATTTACAAACCAATCTAATAACAATGTAATTTTTTCATCTGCAATTGCAGCATTAAATAATAATGAAATTATTACAAACAAATATATAGTATATTTTTTCATGCTTACTCCCTACGTTGGTACTAGCCAACAGGTTCAAAGGGTATATATCTCAGCCTTATAGTCAGGCACCCCTGGTATATTTAGTATAGATAGATATATATATATAATTTTGTGAAGTCTAATTTAATAAATTAATAATATTTTCTAATAAATATTATCTACATATAAATTTTAATTCTAACCACTTTTTTTATTAAATAGCCTATTTTTTAATCACCCTATATAGAATAAAGATTATAAATTAATCAATTTAGAATTTATGATGTTATTATTTAACCTGTATCCCTCCCTTAATAGATGGCACAAAACATGCTTGTATACAAAGGTAAGAAGTATTGTAATTTTATAGAATAAAATAAGGAAAAAACATGGAAACTCAAGATATAGCTTTTATATTTAA
>CAWVYV010000229.1:0-1659 GCA_963934475.1 uncultured Alphaproteobacteria bacterium
AAACATCACACTCTTGCATTGCCATATTAGCCTGATACGTTCCATGCATTCCTAACATACCTAAAAAATTTTTATTATTAGCTGCGACTGCTCCTAAACCCATTAACGTTTGCGTAATAGGAATATTTGTATAATTTACTAAATCAGTTAATGCAGTAGAAGCTTTAACACCAGAATTAACTACGCCCCCTCCAGAATATATTATTGGCTTTTTAGCCTTAAGTAAAATATCTAAAGCTTGTTTAATATCATTCAATTTAGGTTTTTTAACAGGATCATATGAAACCATATTTCCTACTTTAATTTCCTTATAAGTAGTAACAGCATTTTGAACATCTTTTGGTAAATCTATTACAACAGGTCCTGGTCTTCCAGTTTTTGCTATATAAAACCCTTCCGCAATAGTATTTTCTAAATCATTAATATCTTTTACTAAATAATTGTGCTTTGTACATGAAGATGTAATACCAACTGTATCTGCTTCTTGAAATGCATCCGTTCCAATTAGATGTGTAGGCACTTGCCCTGTTAAGCACAATAAGGGAATACTATCCATAAGCGCATCAGTTAATCCTGTTATTGTATTTGTAGCCCCTGGACCAGATGTTACTAATATTACACCAACTTTACCAGTAGAACGAGCATAACCTTCTGCCATATGAACTGCCGCTTGTTCATGACGAACTAGCACATGCCTAATTCTATTTTGTTTAAAAATAGCATCATATATAGGTAAGACAGCACCACCAGGATATCCAAAAATAACTTCAACATTTAGATCGGCTAATGTTTTTATTATAATTTCAGAACCTGATAGTTTCATTATTTATCCAAATCTAGTTTTTTTAAAGTTTATTTAATTATTAATATAAACTTATTAATACAATTCTCTATATAAACACAAGATATTAGTGCAATATTTATCTATTTCATCTTCATAATTTTGTATTTCATAATCTTCTTTATATTGATGAGTAAACCAAGTATTTTGTCTTTTTGCATATTGATTAGTATGGTTTATTGTTATTTTAGCTGCCTCCTCTAAAGAAATTTCTTTTTTTATAAAAGATAGAAGTTCTCTAACACCATGTGCTTTCATAATTGGAAGGTTTGCATCAAAATTTTTAATTTTATCTACCTCTCCTAAAACATCTTGTTCCAACATTTTGTAAAATCTTTTATATATATTTTCTCTAAGAGTATCTCTGCTAGGAGACAACTTTATTTTTAAAAATTTATTAGAAATGACATTTTTAGATTTATCACTTTTTATCCAATCCGATAATGTTTTACCAGTTTGTAGCCACACACTATAAGCTCTAACAAGCCTTTGCTTATCATTTATATTAATATTATTTTCAATATTTGGGTCTTTACTTTTTACTATATTATAAAAATTTTCGGGCCCTTCTCTATGCAAAATTCTCTCTGCTTCATTTCTATATTTGCTTAACGTTGTTGGAATGTTATTTAAACCGTCCATCATTGCCTTAATATATAAACCTGACCCTCCAACTAAAATAGGTATACTGCCTAATTTTAAAGCTAATTTTATTTCCTCTAATGCTTTATTCTTCCATAAAACAGCTGAGCATCTAGTATTTCCTGACATATATCCATATAACTTATGAGGAGCTAAATTTTCAGAGGAAATATCAG
>CAWVYV010000230.1:0-1650 GCA_963934475.1 uncultured Alphaproteobacteria bacterium
CCCCCAAAATCTTTAATAGTAAATCAACGCCATCCTTTGTCTTGCATGACAAAGACAGTTCATCTGTATAGATATTATCTTTCTTGGTTCTTAAATCTATCTTATTAACTACCTTTAAAATCTTTGTTGTTTTTTCTATATCATAACTGGCACAATCAAGCCCTTTATTATCAGGAACTCTTATAGAAACAATTATATCTGCGGCTTTAGCTGACTTCTCTGTTCTCTTTACTCCTTCTTCTTCTATTTTATTCTCAGTTTTTCTTATGCCTGCAGTGTCAAATATAGTGACAGGAATTCCTTCTAAATTAAGCCTTGCCTCAATTGTATCTCTAGTAGTTCCTGCTTCAGGAGAAACTATAGCCCTATCCTCTTTTAATAAAATATTAATAAGACTGGATTTGCCAACGTTTGGAGGGCCAATTAATACTATTTTAATTCCAGACCTTAGTTTTTCTCCTGCTATGCCATTTAAAATATCTGCATCAATACTTTTTAATAATAAAGACATGTCGTTAGAAAGGCTTAAACTTTCCAGATCCTGATTAACGTCTGCTTCGTCTGAAAAATCTAATATAGCTTCCATTTCTGCTCTGATTCTTATTAGTTTTTTTCTCCATGCCTCATATTTAGCAGACAGCTCTCCGCTCAACTGCCTTAAGGACTGTTTTCTTTGCTCTTGTGTTTCTGCCGCAATTAAGTCTGAGAGTGCCTCTACTTCTGTAAGGCCCATCTTTCCATTATTTAAAGACCTGCGAGTAAACTCTCCAGCTTCTGCCGGCCTAACATCGCTTATTGCAGCTAATGTTAAACATAAGCCTTCAACTACTGCAATGGAACCATGCAAATGGAACTCTGCTAGATCTTCTCCTGTAATGCTTTGTGCTTTAGGAAAAAAACAAATTAAGGAAAAATCTATAACTTCTTGTTCTGGTGTTTTAATTTCAGCTAATATCATTTTTCTAGGTTCTGGTACTATATTAACTAAAAGCTTTAGAACTTTTTGGGTAGACGGTCCACTTACTCTAACAACGGCTATTGCAGAAGGTAATGATCCACTAGAAAGAGCATATATAGTTTGATAATTCGCCATGTTTATACTTTCATAAACTAGTATTATGTTTCACGTGAAACATATATACTTAATTTGTGCTATAATATACCATATAAATTAATTTATTAGGGGAATCATTATGCCTTCAGGATATATAGATATTAAATCTTCTGACAATCAAGGCTCTTTTAAAGCCTACTTTACTTCTAGGCCTTATGTAGCTGACCTTCCAAGGCCTGCTGGGATTGTTATAGCACAAGAAATTTTTGGGGTGAGCCCCTTTCTAAAAGAAATGGCAAATCGTTATGCTGCACTTGGTTTTGCAGTCATTGTGCCGGACTTGTTCTGGAGACAGGAAGCTCCTCTAACAGAGTTGCCGGACCAATCTGAAATTGCTACTCAAAAAGCTTTTGAACTTTATAAAGGTTTTGATGTTGAAAAAGGGGTAGATGACATTGCAGCTTCCCTTAGGTGGATGAGGGAAAATGACAATGTTTCTGGAAAGACTGCTGTAGTTGGTTACTGTTTGGGAGGGCTTCTCGCTTTTAAGTCTGGTTGTCAATTAGATATTGATGCTTCTATCAGCTATTACGGGG
>CAWVYV010000231.1:0-1641 GCA_963934475.1 uncultured Alphaproteobacteria bacterium
GCGGAGAAATGTTTCTAGACAGTTTAGCAAAAAGCGAGGCAGTTCAAGTTGAAGCAATTAATAAACTTAAGGAGTTAGGAGTTAAAATTCATCAATGGTCTCCAGAAATGATGGACTTATTTAAAAAAAATTGGTTTATAGTTGTTGAAGAAGAAGCTAATAAAAACCTAGAGTTTCAGAGAGTATGGACTTCAATTAAGAACTTTAGAGAAAATTATGCAATTTGGCATAATTTAGGATATATAAACTAATATTTAATGTTTGTAAAAATTTGGCTTTAATTTAGCAGTACAGGTTGCTGTTGCTATTAATTGACCTTCTGAATTTTCTAATTTGCCTTCTATAAATGCTATTGATTTAGTGTTTTTTATCACTTTTGCTGTAGAAATATTCTTGCCTATAGTTGCGGAATTTATAAAATTAACTTTAATTTCTAATGTTAAAACTAACACATCAGGTCCACACTTTGACATACAGGCAAGAGCCATTATTGCATCTATCCAGCCTGTAATAAAGCCACCTTGAACAATACCTCCAGAATGACACATGCTTTCAGTTGCTATATATCTAGCAGATGCTTCACCTTTTTGAGTGTTTAGATATAATACTTCGTCTATTCCTAATGTTGATTGGGGGTAACCTAAAAACATTTTTCTTAATTTTTTAATAGAATCTAAATCACCTAAGTCATTCATAGGAAACTTTCTTTTAATATTTTTAATATAAATAACTTAAAGAAATTGTAATGTCATATTTTTATAATAAATATGACATTACAAGGCTTTGATTACTCTACAAACCCTAGATCTTTCCATGTTTTATAGCTTTTTCTAAATTCACTTAAAGACGCCCAAACTTTTGCAAAATCTTCATTTTTTGATGCTTCTTCTTCAACAACTTCAAGCCAAGCATTTTCAAATGTTTTAAGTATTTCATCTGGCCATCTATGAAGGTTAACTCCTTTAGCTTTGAGTTCCTCTAATGCTTTAGGTTGTCTAGATTCAGCCATAGTTAAAAGTTTTACTACACTTTCCGTACATGTAGCTTCTATTTGTGCTTTTTGACTATCAGATAATGCATTCCATTTGTCTAAATTTATAAGTAGTTCTAAAGCAGAGGATGGTTGGTGCCATCCTGGAAAATAGTAGTGCTTTGCAACCTGATAAAAACCTAATTCTAGGTCTATAGAAGGCATAGCAAATTCTGTAGCATCTATAGTTCCAAGTTCTAAAGCAGGATATATATCGCCCCCAGCCAATAGTTGAGTGGAAACACCAATTTTATCCATGACTTTAGCACCTAATCCAAAAAACCTCATTTTAAGGCCTTTTAAATCATCAACACTAGTAATTTCTTTTCTAAACCAGCCAGATGCTTCAGGAGATATTATTCCGCATTGTATAGGACGTAAATTATGTTCTGCATATATTCTTTCCCATATTTCTCTTCCTCCACCTTCATGATACCAAGCAAGAAATTCACTAGCATTAGGACCAAATGGAATAGCAGTAAAGAACTGTACTGCAGGAATTTTCCCTGCCCAATACCCTGCGGTAGACCAGCCTGCATCAACAGCTCCTGAAGAAACTGCATCAAATATTTCTAATGGAGGTACTAAAGCACCTGGTTCAAAAAATTTAA
>CAWVYV010000232.1:0-1641 GCA_963934475.1 uncultured Alphaproteobacteria bacterium
CCCTGATTATAAATATAATAAATTAGAAAATAAAAATGAAAGCTTAACTACTAAATATCTTAATAGTTTAAGAGCAGGAAAATGGGGTGCTTCAGATCCTGATTGGGTAAACTTAGAACTAGCCAAAAGCTTTTTCCCTAAGGCTAATAAAATTGGAAGACTAGAAGGAGATATTCCATCTGCATCTGTAATGTCAGATGGAAAAATATTAGGATATTTATTTATTACTAAGGATATAACTAGTTCTAAAGGATACTCTTCTCAAGTTTTTGATATAGTTGTTGGTTTAAGGCTAGATGGAAAATTAGCGGGAGCAACTGTTATTGATCATTTAGAACCAATAATAGGAATGTACACGCCTGATGGAGATTTAGTCTTACCCTTATTTACGGCTCAATATAAAGGGTTGGATATTAGGTCTCCTATTAAAGTTAATTTATTACGAACTGAAGGAGCTGGTTCTATAGATGGAATATCTTCAGCTACAGTCAGTGCGGTCTTATTTAATGGAGCTATATTAAGAGCCGCAAGAAACCTAGCGTTATATAAAGGAATGAGATTAAGTGATGAGCCGGTAGTAGATATATTTAGATTTACAAAGACAGATTTTAATACTTTACTTGAAGATGGGTCCGTAGGTAGACTCACTATTACTCTAGATGACCTGAGAAGTTTAGGAATGAACAATCCTAAAATATCAAATAGGGCAGGTGTAAATGATATTTATAGAAATAAAGCTGTTTTTGCAGGTGACATGCCTTTGGCTGCAAATCAGAAAGAAGTTAAGAAAGGATATATTGATACAGATAGAAATTTAGTAATAGATTTATATGTTGCTCCAGTAGTAACGCCTACTATAGGTAGAAATTTATTAGGTGATAAATGGTATGATATATTCATAGCTGGAAGAGATCCTAAAGAAATGACAATAGTTGTAACTGCTCTAGGAAGATACCCAATAGATGGAGAGCCTCATATAGCTTCTGGAGAATTTAAGCGCATAGCTATTATTCAAGGAGATATACGGTACCAATTAACAAAAGAAAATTTTAGAAATTTAGGTTTTTTGCACGGAGAAGACAAACCTTTTTTTGCAGAAGCTGCCATATATAGGATTCCCTCAGAGGTTAATATCGATCCAGTAAAACCATGGAAATTTGAATTATTACTAGAAAGTAACACAGAAGGTAACGATAAAATATTCTATATAGATTACAAATTAAATTCTAAATATATTATACAGCCAGATGGCTTAGCAGTCTTAGCTAATAATAATGAACCAATTTGGTATGGTGCTTGGGCAAGCCAAAGAATTAATTTAAGTTTACTATTAATTACATTAAGCATTCTATCATTAGCATTATGGAAGATGGACATGCTTGTGAAATATAATTATGTATGGAAACCTTTCAGATACTTGTTCTTAGCTTGGACATTGATATGGCTAGGTTTTTATGCTGGAGGCCAAGTAACTATAATTAGCATTTTAACTTGGTTAACAGCTCCTTTACATAATCCATCTTGGGATGTTCTTTTGTCAGACCCAATACTAGTTTCTTTAATGATATTTGTTATTATTAGTTTTGTAATATGGGGAAGAGGAGTTTTTTGTGGTTGGCTATGTCCTTTCGGAGCACTACA
>CAWVYV010000233.1:0-1609 GCA_963934475.1 uncultured Alphaproteobacteria bacterium
ATTAAATATGAGACTTAATGAAATTAAAGACAATGATTCAGCTAGGCAAAATAGAAAAAGAGTAGGTAGAGGAATTGGTTCGGGCACAGGTAAGACAGCTGGTAAAGGTCATAAAGGTCAAAAAGCAAGAGCTGGTGTAGCTATTAAAGGATTTGAAGGTGGTCAAATGCCTTTACATAGACGCTTACCTAAATACGGCTTTACAAGTCCTAATAGGAAAAATTATGCAGCTGTCGGTATAGATTTAATACAAGCAGCCATAGATGCAGGAAAAATTGATCCTAAAAAACAAATAAATGCAGAAATTTTAAAGCAAACTAGAGTAATTAAAAAAGCTAAAGATGGTGTTAAGTTACTTGGTAATGGAGTCATAACTTCTAATATAGATATTGAAGTAACTGCCCACACAGCTTCAGCTAAAGATGCAATTGAAAAAGCCGGCGGAAAAGTTTCTATTATAGTTCGTAAAATAAAAGATAAAGATGAAAGTTTAAGTGCTAAGGTTTAGCATTTAATTTTAATAATTTTAATATTAAAGAGGATTTAAAATGGCTTCTGCTGCTGAACAGTTAGCTGCTTCTGTAAATTTTGGAGCTTTATCAAAAGCTAAAGAATTAAAGAAGAAAATACTATTTACTTTAGCTGCGCTAATTGTTTATAGGTTAGGAACTTATATACCTTTGCCAGGAATAGATTCTCAGGCATTAAATGATATTTTTCAGCAAAACGCTGGCGGTATTTTGGGCATGTTTGATATGTTCTCTGGTGGCGCACTTAGCAGAATGACAATTTTTGCTCTAAATATTATGCCTTATATTTCTGCATCTATTATTATTCAGCTTATGACTACTGTTTCGCCTCATTTAGGCGCTCTAAAGAAAGATGGTGAAGCAGGTAGAAAAACAATTATTCAATATACTAGATATGGAACAGTTTTCTTAGCAGCAGTTCAGGGCTTGGGTATAGCAAGTGGATTAGAAAACTTAAGTTCTTCAGCAGGTCCAGCAGTTATGGATCCAGGGCTAATGTTTAGATTTACAACTGTTATTTCTTTAACGGGAGGAACAGTATTCCTAATGTGGTTGGGTGAACAGATTACTGCAAGAGGAATAGGTAATGGTATTTCGCTTATTATTATGGCTGGTATTGTAGCAAACCTTCCTGTTTCTTTAGTTTCTACTTTAGAGCTAGGCAAAACAGGAGCTTTATCAGGTTTGTTTATAATGTTTTTGTTGTTCATGTCAGTAGCAGTTATAGCGTTTATAGTTTTTGTAGAAAGAGCACAAAGAAGGTTGTTAATACAGTACCCAAAAAGAAATGTAGGAATGAAAGTTTTTCAAGGAGATTCTAGTCACCTTCCATTAAAAATTAATACAGCAGGTGTTATTCCTCCTATATTTGCTTCATCTATATTGCTTCTGCCTGTTACTGCTATGAGCTTTAATGCAGGTTCAGGGCCAAGTTGGATGTTGGATGTTACTACGCTCTTAGGCAGAGGGCAGCCATTATATATGGCTTTATATATTGCAGCAATAATGTTTTTCGCTTTTTTTTATACCTCTATAGTTTTTAATCCAGAAGAAACAGCGGATAACCTTAAAAAAAATGG
>CAWVYV010000234.1:0-1584 GCA_963934475.1 uncultured Alphaproteobacteria bacterium
CTTTTAAGTGTTCTCCTCTTGCAATAAAGGAAACATCGTATCCTGCATTTGCAAGTCTAGCGCCAAAATATCCTCCAACTCCTCCTGTTCCCATAACAATAATTTTCATATTATTTCCTTTGATATAAATCACTTACATGGTTAATTTTATAGGGTTATATTTCTTATGTAAATAAAATTTTTTCTTTGATTAATAATAAAATTACAATATAAAAAATATGTTTTGTACAAAAAAATATGTTATATCCTATGACATAATAAGTAAATTAGATGCTTATTGTGTCTTTACATATAGGATTAATCTAATATAATTAATCATGATAAACATAAAAATAAGTATACTAAAAGTTACATCTAAATTAGATAGCGTAACTTACGCTCTAAAACTATTTACAAATATAAATATAGTATAATGATAATAACAGGATATCTACTTTCTAGTATTATGGGATTTGTTCTAGGAACTATTGGTGCTGGTGGCTCAATATTAATTTTACCTATTTTAGTTTATTTTATTGGAGTTAACCCAACCTTGGCTACAAGTTATTCATTGGTAATTGTAGGATTAACAGCTTTAATAGGTAGCTTGACCTATATAAAAAATAAGCAAATTAATTTCTCTATTACATTGATATTTGCTATTCCTTCATTAATAACTGTTTACTTAACTAGAAGATATTTTCTTCCAATTTTGCCTGATAATATAAATTTATTTGATGTTTTTATTACTAAAGATCTTTTTATTATGGTCTTATTTTCTGTTTTAATGATTTTAGCCGCCACATTTATGATTAAATCAAAGGATGTTAAAAATAACACAATTATAAATAATCCTTCCTTTTTAAATAATATTATTCTTATCACAGAAGGTATTGCAGTTGGTTTTTTTACAGGAATAATAGGAGCAGGAGGTGGCTTCTTAATAATACCTGCTTTAGTATTATTTACAGGTTTAGATATGAAAGCTGCTATCGGTAGTTCTCTTTTTATTATTTTTATAAAATCTTTCTTTGGATTTGTTGGAGATTATCAATCTGGTGTAACTATTGATATTAATATATTACTTGGAGTTTTGAGCTTTACTTCAATAGGTATGATAATAGGGATCATTTTATCCAAAAAAACAAAACCTTCTATCCTGAAAAAATGCTTTGGATGGTTTATTTTATTTGCTGGTTTTCTTATTATTATAAAAGAAATATTACTATGAAAGTTAAGAGTTTTTATGATGAGATATCATCTACTTTTAGTTACGTACTAATAGATGATGATACTTCTAAATGTGCTATTATTGACCCTGTTTTAGAATATAATCAATATACTGGAAATTATTCCACGATTAATGCGGATAAAATTATTACGTATATAAATAACAATAACTTAAAATGTGAGTGGGTTCTAGAAACTCATATTCATGCAGATCATTTTACAGCTGCAGGTTATTTAAAATCAAAACTAGATATCAAAGTAGGTATAGGAGAAGGGGTTAAATCTATAGTTAGTTATTGGGCAAATATATTTAACATTAATAATGATATACAAAAGGCGGAAAAAATTTTTGATAAACTGTTTTGTGAGGAAGAA
>CAWVYV010000235.1:0-1582 GCA_963934475.1 uncultured Alphaproteobacteria bacterium
TAACTTTATCTTTTATTGTGATGATTTCTCTTGCAATACTTTTTATTGTTTTACCAATGGCCTCATTTGCTCGTTCAACTACAAAGAAATTCTTGTCTTTTTTCAAATAGACTTTTACTTTTTCCTGAGCCATTCTCTCCCCCTTTTAATTTTTTATATTTGCTTATATTAAATTTTCATGAAAGGATACTCTAGATACTTTTGGTTCATACATTTTTTAGGAGATATTATCTTAATTAATATTGCTTTTCTAGCTGCCTATTTCTATAAGTTTGGGTCTTTACTATCTGATGATAGGTATACTTTCCTACTTCTTATTTTTAATTTTATATGGATGTTTACAGCATTTATGCTTGATTTATATGCTATTAAAAGATTAAGACGTGTAGATAGAGTATTGTTCAATCTTATTAGGGCAGGCTTAATAAATGGATTTGTACTAGCAGCTATTCTTTTTTCTTTAAATGATGACTCTCCTTTTTCTAGAGAGCATTTGTATTATACCTATGCCGGAGTTTTTGTTTTAGTACTTATATGGAGATACAGCTCTGTTAAACTTATAAATCTCTATAGAAAGTATGGATATAATTATGATAGAGTTTTAATTGTTGGCGGAGGAGATGTTGCTAAGGGTCTTCATGATTATTTTTTCTCTGATGATATTTTAGGATTTAAACTTCTTGGTGTCTTTAGTGATGATAATCTATCTTTTGAGAGTAAGGTAGAAAAGGGCATGCTAAATGATATTAGTGCTTTTGCTCTTAAAAATGAAATTGATGAGATCTATTATACCCTGCCACTTACATATACTGATAAGATTAAAGAGCTTGTTGATTTTGCAGATCAGAATTTAATTCGTTTTAAGGTAGTTCCTGATTTTAGTGGTTTTCCTCTAAGAAGAGTAAATATTGATTTTTTTGATAATGTACCTGTACTGAGTTTTAGAAAGGAACCTTTAAAAGATAATTTATCACGACTATCTAAAAGAATATTTGATATTCTCTTTTCTTCTTTAGTTATTATTGTAATCCTTTCTTGGATGTATCCTTTACTTGCTTTTTTAATAAAAATGTCTTCTAAGGGACCGGTATTATTTAAACAAAAAAGATCAGGCCTTGATAATAAAGAGTTTCTATGCTATAAGTTTAGATCTATGTCTTTGAGCATGGATGCAGATTTAAAACAAGCTACAAAAGATGATTCTAGAGTTACTGCTATAGGTGCCTTTTTAAGAAAGACAAGCCTTGATGAATTTCCTCAATTCTTAAATGTTTTTAAAGGAGATATGTCTGTTGTGGGACCTAGGCCTCATATGCTTAAACATACTGAGCAGTACTCAGCTCTTATTAAGAAATACATGGTTCGTCAGCTTGTTAAGCCTGGAATAACCGGTGCTGCACAGATAAGAGGGTATAGAGGAGAGACAAAAGAGCTTAATGATATGGAAGGAAGAGTTAAGTGGGATGTTTGGTATATTGAGAACTGGACTTTCTTTTTAGATATTAATATTATTTTCGGAACTGTTTTTGATTTTTTTAAAGGGGATGAGAAAGCTTATTAGTCTTCTTTTTTTTGTTCCACT
>CAWVYV010000236.1:0-1573 GCA_963934475.1 uncultured Alphaproteobacteria bacterium
ACTTTATCACCAATTTTAAAACTATTATTTTCATCATGTGCATGAAACTTATTAGATCGTGTGATTGTTTTCTTGTATAAAGGATGTCTTACGCGCCTGTCTACATTAACCACTATTGTTTTTTCGCTTGCCGCACTAACTACAGTTCCTTGCAAAATTCTCTTAGGCATTTATAGAACTCCTCTTTTGAGCTTTGATTGCTGTCATAATTCGTGCGATATCTCTTCTAACTTGAAGTATTTTAGATGAATTTTCAAGTTGCCCAGAAGCTTTTTGAAACCTTAAGTTAAATTGCTCTTTTTTTAAGCCAACTAACTCTGTTTTTAATTCATCTTCCGTTTTTTGTTTTATATCTGAAAACTTCATTTAAACTCCTAATTGTCTAGTAACAAATTTTGTTCGTATAGGCAATTTTGCGTCGCCTAATTCAAGGGCTTCTCTTGCAAGAGCTTCGGTTACACCATCTAACTCGAACATAATTCTTCCTGGCTTTACTCTAGCTGCCCAAAACTCAACTGAACCTTTACCTTTTCCCATTCTTACCTCAGTAGGCTTTTTAGTAACAGGCACGTCTGGAAAAATTCTTATCCATACTCTGCCCTGCCTTTTTATATGTCTAGTAATAGCTCTTCTAGCTGCTTCTATTTGTCTAGCAGTAATTCTCTCTGGCTGAAGAGCTTTCATTCCAAAAGAACCAAAAGTAAGCGAAGTGCCCCCTTTAGCATTTCCATGAATGCGTCCTTTAAAAGCTTTTCTAAATTTTGTCCTTTTTGGGCTTAGCATTATCTCGGTGCTCCCTGTTGTGTACTTCTTGCATTTTCCATAGCCATTGGATCATGCTCCATTAGTTCACCTCTAAATATCCAAACTTTGATACCACAATTTCCATAGGCAGTAGCTGCTGTAGCAACTCCGTAATCAATATCCGCTCTTAATGTATGTAATGGAACCCTACCTTCTCTGTACCATTCTACCCTAGCTATTTCGGCTCCTCCTAGTCTTCCTCCTGCATTAATTCTTATTCCTTGGGCTCCTGCCCTCATAGCAGATTGGACAGCTCTCTTCATTGCCCTTCTAAATGCAATTCTTTTAACCAGTTGCTCTGCTACATTTTCAGCCACAAGCTGAGCTTCAATATCTGGCTTTTTAATCTCAACAATATTTAACTGAACATCACCAGCTGTCATTGTTGATAATTTCTTTTTTAAAATATCTATTTCAGAACCTTTTCTTCCAATTATTATACCTGGTCTAGCAGAGTATATTGTAACTCTAGCTACTTTAGCTGGCCTTTCTATTGTTATTCTACTTACTGCTGCACTTTGTAATTTATCTTTAAGAAAAGATTTTATTTTTAAATCCTCACTTAATAATTTAGTATATGCACCACCTTTAGCATACCACCTAGAATCCCAAGTTCTATTTATTCCCAATCTTAGACCAATTGGATTTACTTTCTGACCCATTAAACCTCCTCCTGATTTTCTTTAACTATAACTGTTAAATTACTAATAGGTTTAAGGATTTTTGCACCCCTACCTCTTGCTCTTGGCCTAAACCTTTTCATTACCAA
>CAWVYV010000237.1:0-1557 GCA_963934475.1 uncultured Alphaproteobacteria bacterium
CTATATCATCTACAATTATGCAATCTCTTCCATTAATATCACCTATAATATTCATTACTTCTGATACATTAGCTTTATCTCTTCTTTTATCTACTATCGCTAAATCACCGTCAATCCTCTTAGCTATGCCTCTCGCCCGAACAACACCTCCTACATCAGGAGAAATAACAACTATGTCTTTATTTTGATAATTTTTTTTAATATCTTTTGTAATAACTGGAGCGGCATATAAATTATCCACAGGTATATCAAAAAACCCTTGAATTTGTCCTGCATGCAAATCTAGTGTTAAAAGCCTATCTATTCCTGCTGTAGTAAGTATATCTGCAACAAGTTTTGCTGATATTGGAGTTCTTGGTCCTACTTTTCTGTCCTGTCTTGCATATCCAAAATAAGGAATTACAGCAGTTACAGTTTGGGCAGATGCTCTTTTAAGTGCATCAATAGTAATTAATAACTCCATTAAATGGTCATTAGCAGGCATAGACGTTGATTGAATAATAAAAATATTTTTTCCTCTTACATTCTCATTAATTTCAACAAAAACTTCTTGGTCTGCAAACTTTGTAACAGTAACATCAATAATTTTTTCTTTAAGTTCAAAGCTTATTTCTTTTGCTAGAAGAGGGTTACTATTTCCAGATATGATTCGCATATTTTTCGCCCTAAAAGTTATAATTTATATACTAGATTAAGATTTTATGTGCCTATATAAATTGGCGTAAGATATATGCTAATATACCTATAAAATCTATTTATTTATACACATTAGTTAATATATTAATTTCGGTAAGAGACATTTTAATAATATTATTAGATATTTCTGGCCATATATTAATAAGTAAAGATTTAAGAAAGGTGTTTTCCTGTTTTATTTCTCCTATTAAATTTTTATTTTTATCATATACCTTCCAATTAACTTTAAGTTTTATTTTTTCTTTAGTAACTTCATCTATTGTAAAATTTATATCTATTGAGTAATAGTTTTCATTAAAAGTGTTTTCAATATCAATTATCTCTATAGATTGCTTTGAAAATAAATTATTTAATTTATTTTCAAAAGTATATTTTAATTCTTTATAATTTTCTAAGCCATTTATATTAATAATTTTTATAAGTTTTTTTTTATCTTTTATATAAAAACTCTTTTCTATAAATGTGACTATTTGATCCGACACTTGTTCTTGAATTGAGACGTTAGTTAAATTATTATTAGGTATTAATATATCTAATTTTTTTATCTTTTTAGAGATAGGTGAAGAGATGCTAATAATAATTTTGTTCTCATTTTTAGATTTGTATTTTATGACTGTGGATTTTAATATATAGCTACTTTTGTTAAAATATTTATAACTAGCTAAAATATTTTTATTTAATATTTTGTTATATATTTTATTTCTCAATTCGGTTTCTGTTTTATGTGATAGGCCTATTATTTTATTAATATATAAGCTAGCATCTTCAGCCTTTATTCGATGCATAGTGATTTTATCATCTTTAAAAGGTTTATTAATTTCAATACAGCCTATTAAGCATGACATATATAAAATATATTTT
>CAWVYV010000238.1:0-1540 GCA_963934475.1 uncultured Alphaproteobacteria bacterium
CCAATTTTATCTCTTTCTTTTATGAAAACAGTAAGTCCTTTAATAGGTGAGGAAAAGACTTTTTCTTGAAATAGGGTGGATATATAATTATTTCTAATGGTATGTTGTAAGGTTTTAAATTTATTATATGCATATGGAGATCCATAGTTTTCTATAGAAATAGTAAGTGCTCCTAAAGTGATTCCAAATATTACAGCAGGCAAAAGTATTTTAAAATTAGTCATTCCTGCAGACTTCATAGAGATTAATTCAGATTCAGTATTTAGTCTGGTATATGTAATTAGTACTGCTAAAAAAGCTACAAAAGGTATTATAGTGACTAATAGTTTAGGAATTATTAGAATAGTTAAATTCAAAAATATATTAATAGGCAATCCTTTAATAATGATTAATTCAATAAACCTTAAAGATTGAGTTAACCAAGCAATGCCTGTCATACTGAGCATAATTAAAATAAAAGGACCTAGTAATTGCCTATAAATATATGTAATAAATAAATTCAATTTTGTTAAGTCCATATAATATTTTATTAGCTTAATTTTAAAAACATGTTAATTCTAAAAACAATGTATACTAATGATTAATTTTTAATTAAAACATATCATAAATTGTTTTATAAGAATAATTAATAGCCTTTGAAAGGGAATTAAATGTCAGTTAAAGTATCTTTTGTTTCTACGTCTGTCACTAAGAAAGATTTGGTAATAGTAATTCTTGATGAGTCTATGGAATTAGGAAAAAATATTGCTAGCTTAGATAAAGAATATAATGGAATTATTTCTAGTTCAGTTAATGAAAAAAAATTGAATAAAAAAAAAGGCAGTTCATTACATCTGTTTGCCAATAAAGGTAAAAATATACAAGAAATATTATTGTACTGTGTAGGCGATATAAAAAATTATAATATAGATAAAGCAGATAGAATTGGAGGAAGTGTATTTGCCTTTATATCTAAAACTATTTCAAATTTAACTATTTATATAGAACCTAATAAAAAACATAAAATCATTCATGAAGATTTGGCAGCAAGAATTGTTCATGGGATGCAATTAAGGTCCTATACATTTTATAAATACAAAATAAAAAATAAAAATAAGCACAATTTTGCACTTAAGGAAATTGAAATAATTACAAAAGATTCTTCCTTAGCAAAAAAATATTATGCTCCTTTAAAATCGTTAGAAGAAGGTGTTTATTTAACTCGTAATCTGGTTTCTGAACCTGCAAATATTTTAACCCCCAAGACTCTTGCTGAAGAAGCTGTAAAATTAAAAGCCCTAGGTATAAAAGTTGAAGTTTTGAAGCTTGCACAAATAAAACGTTTAAAAATGGGAGCTTTACTGGGTGTCGCTATGGGTAGTGCAAATGAGCCAAGAGTAGTAAGTATGACCTGGAATGGTACTAAAAATCGCAACTCTAAGCCAGAAGTGTGCTTTGTTGGAAAGGGCGTTACATTTGATACCGGAGGAATATCTATAAAGCCTTCAGGTGGAATGCAAGATATGAAATGGGATATGGGAGGCTCTGGTGTAGTAATTGG
>CAWVYV010000239.1:0-1536 GCA_963934475.1 uncultured Alphaproteobacteria bacterium
TGACCTGGACCATATTCTCTTTTATTAAAAGGGCTTTTTGGTCTACCCCATAAATTACAACCTAATCTTCTATCTATCTTATAATGTGGCTCACTTCTCTTGCTCATACTTATATTCTTCCTATTTATATAGCGAAATAAATTATTAAATAATTCTTAAGAACTATACAGCTGAATTGCGTACTGTCAACTCCCATTTTATGTTTTAAACTCTAGTAATAGTAGTTATTATTCCGTGTAAAATATTTAGCTCCTGAAGAGTTAAGTTATTTCTTCTAAAAATAGCTTCAATATGATTAATCATAATTTTTTTTCTTTCTTCTGGGTTAAAAAAATTTGTTTCTTCTAATAACCTTACTAGCCTTTCAATAAAATAAGTTAATTCAGATTTGGTTGCCATTTCTTTATCTTTGTAAGTATTATTCTCTTCCATAATATCAGTTTTATTTTTTTCAATAAACCATTGATAGCAAACAGTTAGCACTGACATAGATAAGTTTATAGAAGAAAAATCTTTATTAGAATTAATATTAATTATAGCATCAGCTTTTACTAGGTCTTTATTATTTAATCCTGATTTTTCTCCTCCAAACATTATACCAGTTTTTAATCCACTATTTTCGGACTCAACAATGTGAAAAATTGCCTTTGTAGTATCATATACAGGTTTATTCATATCTCTATGTCTTGCAGAAGTTGCTAATAAATATGATATGTCCTCAGTTGCCTCATTTAAACTGTTATATAAGCTAACATTAAAGTTTTTATCCTCTAAAGCTCCAGCTGACAAGGCATTAGCTGCAGGGTTAGGCCAACCATCTCTTGGGTTTACTAAACGTAATGTATTTACATTAAAATTTAACATAGCACGACAAGCCGAACCTATATTTTCACCTAATTGAGGCTCTACTAAAATTATAATTGGAGACAACATATTAATAAATTTTCTATTTGGAGCTTACTTATCTCTAAGAAAAGCATTTGTTATGGGATATCTTCTTTCTTTTCCAAAAGACCTTGCTGTAAGTTTAACTCCAGGCGCAGACTGCCTTCTTTTATATTCAGATAATAATAATAACTTATATATTCTATGTACTAATTTTTTTTCATGACCTAGCTTAATTATAAAATCTAATGAAGCCTCTTCTTCTATTATATTTTTTAAAATTTCATCTAATATTTCATATGGAGGTAGGCTGTCTTGGTCTTTTTGATTTAAATTTAATTCTGCAGAAGGTTCTTTATTAATACTATTTTCTGGAATCACGTTGCTATTAGGACCTAAAAACAAAGAATTATAACTATTATTTCTCCATTTAGACATTTCATAAACATCTGTTTTATATGCATCTTTTAACGGAGTAAAGCCGCCATTCATATCTCCATAAATTGTAGTATACCCTACACTTATTTCACTTTTATTTCCTGTAGAAATAACCATATCACCAAATTTATTAGAAACAGCCATAAGAATAACTCCTCTTATTCTTGATTGAATATTTTCTTCTGTTAAATCATTAGGCATATTAGAAAACAA
>CAWVYV010000240.1:0-1522 GCA_963934475.1 uncultured Alphaproteobacteria bacterium
ATATTAAAAAGATTAAGAATTTAATAACTAAAATTGCTCCTACAAGAAGTAGAGTATTTATCATTGGTGAGTATGGAACAGGAAAAGAAACTTTAGCTAGGATAATTCATCATAATTCTAAAAGGTCCAGTGGTCCTTTTATAGCATTAAATGCAAAAATACTATCTTTAGAATCATTAGAAGAAGAATTGTTTGGTGAAGAAGATGCTTTAGGAAGGATAGTAAAAATAGGAATTTTTGAACAAGCTAATAATGGAACCTTATTTATTGATGAAGTCGCTGATTTAACTATAGATGCCCAATCATTTTTTGTAAAAGCTCTTCAAGACAACACTTTTAAGAGAAAAAATGGCTCTACAAAAATTAATGTAGATGTAAGAGTCATCAGTTCTACTAGTATAGAAATAAATAAAAAAATTATAAACAAAGAGTTTAGTGAAGATTTATATTATAGATTAAATGTTGTTCCCATTGAGGTGCCTCCTCTATCAAAAAGAAAAGATGATATTCCAATTTTAGTTAATTATTTTTTAAGTAAAGCTTCGAGTTTTACAGGAAGAAATAAACTTTCTATAGATAAGCAAGCATTAGCAGCATTACAAGCCTTTGAATGGCATGGAAATATTAGGCAATTAAAAAATGCTATAGAGAGAATACTTATCATGATTGAGGACTCCTCATTAAATGAAATAACCTATGATATGCTTCCTAAGGATTTAATAGCTTTAAGTGATGAAAATGATAATGAATATAATAAAGATTATTTGTATTCACTAAACCTTAAAGAGGCTAGAATAATATTTGAGTATGATTATATAATGAAAAATTTAGATAGGTTTAATGGTAACATATCTAAAACTGCAAACTTTATTGGAATGGAAAGGTCTGCTTTTCATAGAAAGTTAAGTTCTTTAAGGCAGCTTAAAAAACAAAAATAAAGGTTATTTTATGAACATTATTATATGTGGTGCCGGAGAAGTTGGTTATAATATTGCAAGACTTCTTTCTGATGAAAAAAACAATATTACTATAATAGATCATGATGAAAAAAGAATAGAACAGGTATCTAGTAAGCTGGATGTTAGAACTTTAATTGGTTATGCATCGCATCCTAATATTTTGAAAGAAGCAGAAGCTGATAAATCAGATATGATTATAGCAGTTACTCAATCTGATGAAATTAATATGATTTCATGCCAAATAGCTCAAGCATTATTTTCTGTACCCATTAAAATTGCTAGGGTTCGTTCCGAAGCTTATAATATGGAAGAATGGAGATCTTTATTTGATACTGGCCTTTTTTCTATTGATGCATTAATTTCACCAGAGCAGGAGGTAGCAAAATCTTTTACAAGATTAGTTGCTGTTCCAGGTGCTAAAGATTTAATTTCTTTTGATAACGATTTAGTAAGGTTAATTGAAATAAATCTAGGAGAAGATTGTCCTGTAATCAATACTCCTTTAAACCAATTAACAGAAATTTTTCCAGATTTAGGTGCTAGAGTAGTCTATATAGTTAGAA